>NZ_ANPF01000052.1:0-37524 GCF_000328325.1 Halobacillus sp. BAB-2008
GCTTTTTATCTACTCGCATTTCTATTTCCTTGCAGCCTCGATAATTCGTGATACACCTTCTTCAATGGTAGAGCGGGGAGCAGCGATATTGATCCGCATAAATCCTGTTCCTGCTTTACCGAAGGAGACGCCGTCATTTAAACCGACTTTTGCCTGTTTCTGCATGAAGGATTTGAGTTCGCTGTGCTTCATTTCCAACCCGGTACAGTCAAGCCAAAGCAGGTAGGTTCCTTCCGCAGGAAAGACACGTACAGCGGTTTCGTTATGGAGCCTTTCCATAACGTAGTCCCTGTTTTCTTCCAGGGTTGTCATTAGTCCTTCCAGCCACTCTTCGCCGTGCTCATATGCCGCCTCCATTGCTGTAAGCCCCAGAGTATTCAACATACCCATTCCTTGATTTTTAAATTGCTTATCAAGCTTCTCTTTCGATTCTTTATCAGCAGTTACGACGAAAGATGCTTGTAGCCCCGCCAAATTAAACGTTTTGGTCGGTGACATGCAGGTGATAGTCTTTCTGCTGACGTCTTCAGAAACAGAGGCGATTGGAATGTGACGGTGCCCGCTGTATATAAGATCCGCATGTATTTCATCAGCAATAATTCGGACATCGTGCTTAAGGCAAATGCTGCTCAACCGGTTCAACTCTTCCCGCGTCCAAACACGTCCGACCGGGTTATGGGGATTACAGAGAATAAATAATTGGACGTTGTTTTCTTTAATTTTCTTCTCAAAGTCCTCAAAATCAATTTCATATTTGTTTCCTTCTACGATCAGCGGGTTCTCAATGATGTGACGCCCGTGGTCCCTGACTACGCTGTAGAACGGTGGATAGACCGGTGTCTGGATAATGACGTTGTCACCAATATCGGTCAATGATTGAATGATCATATGAAGCGAAGGGATGACACCGGGACTGTAGGTAATCCACTCCGGATCGATGGACCAATCATGTCTAGTCTGAAGCCACTGTACGATCTGCTGCTTTACGCGGTCATCTGGGACTGTATAGCCGAAGATGCCGTGATCGACACGTTCCTTTATTGCTGCCGTTACCGCCTTGGGGGTCTGAAAATCCATGTCTGCTACCCACATAGGAAGAACGTCTTTATCTTTATACAATTCTTCTGCCATATCCCATTTGACAGAGCGGGTTCCCTTACGTGAAATGACTCGTTTGAACTGTTCCAAAACGATGGCCTCCTATATTTTTGATTTCTGTAATCTATCATAACCGAAAGTCCGTGAAAGAAGAAAATATGTTGTTTGACCGGGATGATGGGGAAAAGAGAGCAAAAAAAAGAAGCAAAGCGAACGTTCGCTTTGCTTACACAGGGGGAATACGAGAAAGTCTTACGTTATTTAATATATCCAGTTTTGATAGATTATAAACCTACTTTTTCATTTTTTTTGCTGATTTAATTCATAAAGTAGTTTCATAGCATGAAGAACGTCTTCTTCCGAGAAATCCCGTGTCTTTTTCAACAAGAGTTTAGTCCGCTTGACGCCCACTTCTGCAATCAAGTTCTGCAACTCTTCATCAATGGTTGTATCTTCTTCTTGAAATTCCATCAGTTCGGATGCCGGGATATCCAGAACGGTTGATATTTTAAGGATGGTATCTAATTCCGGGGCGCGCTCATCTGTTTCGTAGCTTTCCAATGTTTGGACGCCCATTCTCGCTTTCAAGGCGAGCTCTTCTTTAGTGAAATTCTTTAACTCACGGTATTTCCTAATATTATTTCCTACAGACATACAGGTTCCTCCTCTGTCATTATTATCTATTATACCATGTTCAATAATGCACAAAGTGTCGAAATTCCGAAAAATAAAGGGTGTTTATCAAAACTGTACTTTGCTTATTGGAGGTTTTTGTGCTAAAATCATTAATTGCGTGAAATGAAGCGAATAATAACAAATCAGGAGTTGTATAGAATGTCAGAGAAGTTCCAAGAAGGTCAAGTATTAGAAGGTAAAGTTACAGGAATTCAGCCCTACGGTGCTTTCGTTGCATTGGATGAAAAAGTTCAAGGTCTTGTGCACATTTCAGAAGTTACCCACGGGTATGTGAAAGATATTAATGAGCACCTTTCTGAAGGTGATGAAGTTCAAGTTAAGATCTTGAACATCGACGAGAAGAGCAACAAGTATTCTCTATCTATCCGTGCGACACAGGAAGCTCCAAAGGCAGCACCACGTCGTCCGCGCAAGCAGGCTGCAGCACCAAAGCATGAAGAATCAACTGCAGGTTTCAACACGCTTAAAGACAAGTTAGAAGATTGGATCAAACAATCGGACGACCGCGAAAAATTCCGTAAATAAAGTACAAGTAGAAAAAGCCGGGTCCTCTAGGACCCGGCTTTTTTTTATTCAGTCGTTTCCGCTGTCCGGTCGCTGTATTCTGCTGCCGGTGAGAAGTAAATGGAAATGGCGATAAGTCCGCTGATCCCTACAAGTGTATATATGACACGAGCGAAGGCACCGCTTTGTTCGCCACCGCCGAATAGTCCTGCGACTAAATCATATTGGAACAATCCGATCAATCCCCAGTTGATTGCGCCTACGATGATAAGCAGAAGGGCGATACGTTGAATCCAACTCATGGTCCAACCTCCTTTTTTTATAAGTTCATGGTTCGTCTTTATAATTGAACAAGCGGGTCGTATTTATTCATCAAGCATTTCTTTTGAGATATCATCTGAATTCGGGGATAATAATCATCGAATGTTCATGAAGGGAGTTTTATCAATGGATGCATTTAAATTTCATAATCCGACGAAATTAATTTTCGGACAGAACCAAGTGACACAATTACAAACAGAATTACCTGAAAATACAAATAAAGTTCTCCTCGTTTATGGAGGGGGAAGCATCAAGCGTAACGGCGTGTATGATGCAGTTGTGGCGGAATTGAAAAAGGCAGAGGTAGAGGTTTTTGAACTTTCCGGTGTAGAGCCAAACCCTAGACTTTCCACGGTTAGACGCGGGGTCGAGGCATGCAAGGAAAACGATATCGACTTCATCCTCGCTGTAGGCGGTGGAAGTGTCATCGACTGCACGAAGACCATTGCTGCTGGAGCCAAATACGATGGTGATGCCTGGGATCTTGTTACAAGAGAGGCGACACCAGAATCAGCGCTTCCGTTCGGAACGGTCCTTACCCTTGCTGCTACAGGTAGTGAGATGAATGCCGGTGCGGTCATCACAAATTGGGAAACGAATGAGAAGTACGGCTGGGGTGCTGCGCCTTTGACAAACCCTATGTTCTCCATTTTGGATCCCGCCTACACGACAAGTGTTCCGAAAGATCAGACTATCTACGGAATCGTAGACATGATGACGCACATGTTTGAACAATATTTCCACAATCCGACCAAGTCACCGGTACAGGATGAAATGATCGAGGGCGTCCTGCGTGCTGTCATGGAAACGGCCCCTAAGCTTCTTGATAATCTGGAATCTGTCGAGTATCGTGAGACGATTCTATATGCTGGAACGATCGCACTTAACGGTATGCTGCAAATGGGATATCGCGGAGACTGGGCGAGTCACAACATCGAGCATGCTGTTTCCGCCGTTTATGATATTCCACATGCGGGTGGACTGGCGATTCTCTTCCCTAACTGGATGAAGCATAACCTGGAAGTGGACCCGTCCCGTTTCGCCAAACTTGCGACAAACGTATTCGGCGTCGATGCAGAAGGTAAGAGCGAGACGGAAGTGGCGGAAGAAGGAATCGATGCTTTGAGAAAATTCTGGTCTTCCCTCGGAGCGCCGGAGCGACTTGCCGATTACGAAATCGGAGAAGAGAAGTTCGACGTTATTGTCGATCGTTCCATGAAACGTGGAGCTTTCGGGAACTTCAACAAGCTTAAAGAAGACGACGTACAGAAGATTCTGGAAATGTCCAAGTAATGGAGAAAAGGTGCGGGCTGCCCGCACCTTTTTTGATGAATTCTATTTGTACACGCTTTCATGAAAGTGCTTGCTTGATTTGGATGAAAGGTTCCGATAAAGTGAAAAGAGGATGAAGTAAAATGATGATTTGGAGGGACATATATGACACACGTTCGTTTTGATTACGAAAAAGCTTTGCCGTTCTTTGGTGAACATGAACTAGAATATATGCAGGGAGCCGTTTCTCTGGCTCATAAGAACCTACATGAGAAAACCGGTGCAGGGAACGACTTTTTAGGCTGGGTCGATCTGCCTGAAGATTATGATAAAGAAGAGTTCTCCCGCATCCAAAAAGCAGCAGAGAAGATTCAATCCGATTCTGATGTTCTTTTAGTCATCGGCATCGGCGGATCTTATCTTGGTGCCCGTGCAGCGCTGGAAATGCTGAACCACAGCTTCTACAATGTACTCGGTGGAGAAGAGCGCAAAACTCCCCAGGTATTTTTTGTAGGAAACAGCATCAGTCCTTCTTACATGAACGACTTGTTCGATGTGCTTAAGGATAAAGACGTTTCCATCAACGTCATTTCGAAAAGCGGAACGACGACGGAACCTGCTATTGCCTTCCGTGTATTCCGCAAGTTCCTGGAAGAGAAATACGGTAGGGAAGAAGCGCAGAAGCGCATCTATGCTACAACGGATAAGAATAAAGGTGCCCTTAAAACACTTGCTACCGAGCAGGGCTATGAATCCTTCGTGGTACCGGATGATGTAGGCGGCCGTTATTCTGTTCTTACTGCCGTTGGTCTGCTGCCTATCGCGGCAAGTGGTATCGACATCGTGGAAATGATGAAAGGCGCGCAGCAGGCTCGCGAAGAACTCAGCACGGACAAGCTGTCGGAAAACCCTGCTTATCAATATGCTGCTGTAAGAAACGTTCTTTACAACAAAGGCAAGACAATTGAAATGCTTGTCAATTATGAACCGTCCCTTCAGTATTTCGCTGAATGGTGGAAACAGTTGTTCGGAGAAAGTGAAGGCAAAGATTACAAAGGAATATTCCCGGCTTCTGCCAACTTCTCTACAGATCTGCACTCCCTCGGACAATATATTCAGGATGGACGAAGAGATATGTTTGAAACGGTCCTTCACGTGGAGAATTCCAATTCTGATATTACGATCGAGGAAGACGAGCAGAACCTGGACGGTTTGAACTACCTTGCAGGGGAGACAGTCCACGAAGTCAACGAGAAGGCATACCTTGGTACAATGCTTGCTCACACAGACGGAGATGTGCCGAACTTGATCGTTCACCTTCCGAAGCGTGATGCTTTCACCTTTGGTTACCTTGTGTACTTCTTCGAGAAGGCTTGTGCAATCAGCGGATACCTCCTGGGTGTCAATCCGTTTGACCAGCCCGGCGTAGAAGCGTATAAGAAGAATATGTTCGCTCTTCTGGGTAAGCCTGGCTTTGAAGATGAAAAAGAGAAACTGGAGAAAAGACTATAAGGGCAGTAAATAGCATAAAGAGGGGGATCATCCATAAAAAGGATGATCCCCTTGTTTTATTTGGGCATAGTAAAAGAGAAAGGAGTGATGAGCGATGATACCACTATCTTCCCCGCTTACAGGAACGACTTATAAGTTTAATGAACTGGAGAAGGAACTTCAGGGTCTCGGCTTTAAACTAGCGGATAATTGGGATTATGAGCATGGTTATTTCGATTATAAAATTGATGATCATGTCGGCTACCAGTTTATTCGTCTTCCGTTCGCCGTGACCTCAGGATCTTTGGATGCACCTAGTGATTATGCACTTGTGGAGATGAAGGAACCCTTTCTGCTCTCCCATAAATATAACCCGGGTCTCGATGATAATGTGAAAGAAGGGAATTTCCGAGCCATTTTTGATCAATTTCAAGAGCCTGTCGATAAAGATGCCAGTTTCCCTGAAGAACACGTGCATACAGGGCGGGAGTTGTTAAAAAAGGTGGAACAAGCATTACTTACGAAGCGGTGAGAAAACAACGAGCACGTCTCCCTCTTGCAGCGTAAGGTCCGGATGGATATGAAACAGCACATCTTCCCTGCGGCGGACAGCGATGACCTGGTAACAATCTTTCATATAGTATTGGAAGGCCTCCGTGACAGGATTTCCAATCAAAGACTTTGGAACAGCTTCTTCATGAAACTGCCGTTCTGCAAGCAGGCCGAGCAGGAGTTCGAACGGCTTCGCCGGATCATTCCGGTAGAGTTCCTGATAGAAGAGGCTGCTCATGAAGTCATTGGAGCGAATGACGGTATCCGCACCGGCCCGTTCCGCATTAATTTTCTGCTTATCTGTCAGTACTTCTGCGATAATAAACAGCCCGGGGTGGTGTCCCTTTGCGGCGACAATCTGATGGATGACGGACTGATCGGACTGTTCTTCTGATAAAGAAGGATCCGCAGTGATGATGGCAAGTTTGGCATGAAGCAGATTTGCCTTCTCCAACGTTTCTTCATTCGTCGCGCTGCCGCTGATGAAGTGGACAGAGGGAAGGCGCTGATAAAAGGTATTCATCGTTCGGTCGATCAGTACGACTTCTTCCGGCTGCTGATGCTTCTGAATCATATCGATCAAATGTCTTGTCCGCTCGTTCCACCCGATGAGGACCAGGTGTTTGGCTCCTTTGTACGGGACTTTTCCTTCCGATAGATCCGTCTCATGCTTGACGGTGGAAGCGGAGAGTGTAGCCATGTAGAAAGTGACCAGTCCACCACCGGATAAGATCAGCAGGATAGCCATCAGTTTACCATAGGGACTTAATGGAACATAGTCGCCATACCCGACGGTTGCTCCCGTAACGAATGCCCACCAGATTCCGTCAAAGACGGTTGGAAAGTTTGCGGGCTCAATCATATGGATGACGAATCCGAACAACGTCATCGTAAAAAACACCGTTGCTAACAATCTCAGGAACAGTGGCAGTTGAAAATATAAACGTACCCAATGCTGCATGGC
The DNA here is from genome assembly GCF_000328325.1 of Halobacillus sp. BAB-2008. Taxonomy (NCBI): domain Bacteria; kingdom Bacillati; phylum Bacillota; class Bacilli; order Caryophanales; family Bacillaceae; genus Halobacillus; species Halobacillus sp. BAB-2008. The sequence goes on from NZ_ANPF01000052.1 coordinate 6,899, forward strand.
TTTGGTGCCCCTTTTTTTATCTACAGTATGTCTCTGGAGGAACGTATTCAAACATAGAAAAAGCCTGCCGCACGACAGGGCAGGCGGCAAGCTGTTAATAAGCAAAGAATGTCTTCTTTAAATCTTCATACACATAATTCCAAAAATCATGATGATCACGGTAAGCTTTCGTAATGAAGGTAAGCATTTCTTTCTGTTTTTCATTAAAGTCTTCGGCCTCTTTATCCGGAAGGCCTTGTCTTGCTGTATCAATGAACTGTTGGACTTCGGGCGCTCTCGGTCCCCAGTTTGCCACTTCTTCCCCATTCTTATCCATCAAGATGATTTTCGGGATAGAACGGGCACGTCCGTCTGTCAAATAGTTGTCCATTAAATCCAAATTCTCATCTCTCAAAAGGAAGTGAACTGGTATTTGAGCTGCTTCCGCCATACGAAGGAAAATGGGTACATTCATCATGGCATCTCCGCACCAGTCTTCGGTTAACACAATCGCTCGAAGTCCGTTCATTCGGGAGCGCGTAAATGTTGGTTCATCTTCGACCGGTATCCCGAAATTTTCGTATATATAAATAAAGTTTTCCTGATGTGTCTGCATTTGATCGACGTACGTTTGTGCCGTCATTCCTTTGTTAAACCATTCTTCTAAGCGCATAACTAATTCCTCCTCAAAAAATCCATACAAGGTCTTGTTCCCGTTCCTGCAAAGGAATATGCATCCGATTAATGTTTTCCCCGTTATTTTTGATATGATGGAAAGGTGAAGGAGGAGTAATTATGAATGAAGATCGACTTAATTTCTTATTGGAACTATTGACTACCCCGTCCCCCTCCAGCATGGAGATGGAGATACAGAAGAAATGGATTGCGGATATGGAAGAAGCAGCGGATGAGATAAGAACCGATAATGCCGGTAATGCGATTGCAGTCCTTAACCCGGATGCGGACTTCAAGATCCTGCTTGCAGGTCACTGTGATGAAATTGCATTAGTCATCAACAGGATTGATGAACAAGGATATCTCCATTTTGATAAAATGGGGGGCATTAATCCGAAAGCAGCTGTCGGTATGAAAGTGAGAGTCCTTGGGGAAGAAAAGGAGCTGACAGGAGTGATCGGCGTCAATGCGCAGCACCACGGAGGCTTAAAAGGGGATTTCGGTGTGGAAGATCTCTTTATCGATTGTGGAGCAAAATCCAAGGATGAAATCGCAGAGTACGTGCAGATTGGCGATCTTGCTGTCTACAAACGAGAGCCTGAGATACTTATGGATCGTTACATAGCAGGTCGTGGACTGGATAATAGAACGGGGCAGTTCATCGTTGGGGAAGTTTTACGACGGTTAAAGGACAAGAAGCTCCGTGTAGGTGTTTATGCGGCGAGCACGGTCAATGAAGAAACGAACATGGGTGGTGCGTACTTCGCAGCAGCGGGCATACAGCCGAACATGGCGATCGCCTGCGACGTGACGTTTGCCACGGACTACCCTGGAGTAAATAAAAGCAAATATGGAGACGTCCGGCTCGATGGTGGACCGGTTCTTGCCAAGGGAGCGCCGATCAACCGTAAGATCAACAAATGGCTGGAACGCTCGGCCAAAAAGTTGAACATGGACGTCCAGTACGAATTGACACCAAGGATGACAGGCACCGATGCGGATAAGATGCGGTTGACGGGAAGTGGAGTACCGGTCAGTCTCGTCTCTTTACCCCTCCGTTATATGCACTCTCCAGTTGAAACAGTAAGCATGAAGGATATAGAAGAGGAGATTGAGCTTCTCGTCGACATGATTGCCGGTATGACCGGGGAAGAAAGCTTGAATCCACTTGAAGATTAAGACAGGGAACGTCCGGATATTTATCCGGGCGTTTTGTCTTGTTTTGGTTAAGAGTAGTCATAGTTGGCAAGAATAGCAGATATAATCTTTCTAATATGAGGGAGTGATCTGCATGGAGCGGGAAAGACTACACGAACAAATTTTGTCTTTGAAAGGGAAAATTTGCGCGGGCCAGCTGCAGCTGCAGGGATACGATGATTATCTCCTGCTTCAGCTTGATAAAGTGAAAGACAGTGAGGACGGACTGGTGGATGTATCGACAGTATCTTCGACGTTGAAGTTGTTCATCGACGCGACGGAAAAAGTGAAAGCGGCTCCTGAGAAGCGGCTGAGCTGAATTATAAGGTAAAAAAGAGCGGAGCCGTCAGGCTTCGCTCTTTTATCTATCCTCGATCTTTTTTTGATGCTCGCTGCTCCAAGCGTTTTTTTAACTGATCTTTATATTTAGATTCGACGAGAATATATAGGAAGTCGCCGGCTTGAATCACGGTCTCGCCATAGGGGGTGATGACCTGGTTGTCTCTGATGATTGCGTTAATATTTGAATGATTCGGCAGCGTCAATTCTTTCAATTTCTGGCCGACAAGCGCGGATTCTTCGCTCGTTTGGAACTGCACCATTTCAGCGGCCGCTTTCCCCATCGATATAAGCTCGATCGAGTGGTGCGGTACATCTTTCTGAGGTCCGACCAAGTCCAGCTTCTTGGCCACCCAAGAGATGCTGGCCCCTTGCACGAGAGCAGAGGTCAGAACGATGAAGAAGACGATATTGAAGATGATTTGACTGTTCTCCAAACCTTCTACAATCGGAAAGGTAGCGAGCACAATCGGTACGGCTCCGCGCAATCCGGCCCATGAAATGAAGAGCTTCTCCTTGACGGAATACTTTAGCTTGATCAAGGATAAGAAAACGGCGAGCGGACGAGCGACGACAATCAACAGGATGGAGAGAATCAAGCCATCTACGATGACAGCAGAAGAGAAAACCTGCTCCGGGAACGCGAGAAGTCCCAAGATGATGAACATAAGGATCTGAGCCATCCAGGCGAATCCTTCATTGAATTGAAAGATGGAATACCGGTACGTAAGCTCCCTGTTTCCTATAACAAGGGCAGCAATATAAACGGCTAGGAATCCACTTCCCCCGACGAATGCCGTAATCCCATAAGTAATCAGGGCGAAGGCCACCGAAAGAATAGGGTATAATGCGCTGGACCCTAGTTTAATAGTATTGATGGAATAAGAAGCGAGCCTCCCAAAGATGATCCCCAACACGAGACCTATCCCCATTTGGAGAAAAAAGGTCGGGATCAGCATCCAGATCGAACCATCCGGTTTGGTGATCAGCTCAATGAATGAAAGCGTGAGGAAAACGGCCATCGGATCATTGGTTCCTGATTCTGCTTCCAATGTGGCACCCATCTTTGCCTTTATATTTCTTTCTTTCAAAGCCGCAAAAACCGCGGCGGCGTCTGTCGATCCAACAATAGCACCTAGAAGGAGACCTTCGAGTAATGTTAAATCGAAGAGGAGATAGGCAGCGACTCCAATCGTTGAGGAGGTTACTAAGACTCCCACGGTAGCGAGCGATAGAGAGGGCACGGCTACCGAACGGACAGTTGCCCATTTCGTATGCAGGCCACCTTCAAATAAGATGATAACCAAAGCCAGCACACCGATAAGCTGAGCTGTATCTGCGTTATCGAAATAAATGATTCCGAGTCCGTCACTTCCTACAAGCATACCTACGATGATGAACAAGATGAGGGAAGGCACACCCCATCTGTTGGAAAACTTAGCAGCAAAGATCCCACTGAACAGCAGGAAAGCGACTAATAATAAAAATGCATCTGTTCCAAATGTATCAAAAAACATGTAATGAAATTCTCCTTATGAATGGCGTTTGACGAATTGGGAATGAAGAGAAGGGGCGAATGGAACAGCCCCTTCCCGGATGGTTACAGACCTATAATATGTTTCAGCTCTTCCACATTGATCATTTTCCAGGAGAGTTCAAACGTGTAACCCTCCCAATGGACTCCGGTGAGGATACCTGATACATAAATCCCACCGAAAAATAGAAAGAAGATAAGGAAGCAGACGACAACATAGGTCAGTTTATCTTTTTCATTCATTCACATTCGTCTCCTTATTGAATCAAGATCATACGTTTGGCATAAGGAGAAGTCATATGTAATTGGATTGGTTATATATCGTAATGAGAAACCCCGGCCTGCTGGTTTTAGAAAGATCGATATTTCGGAAACGGATCTTATCAAACGCCACAGGGAAATCTGCAGGGGAGTCCCCGCAAATAGTTGGATCGAGGCCTTTCGTACTGACGGGCTGGGGGATCGATTGGTTTTGTATTTTGATAGCCTGATGATCAGAATAAGAAACGGCTGCTGAGAATTCGGAGTCATGAGCCAGTGTGCTTCTTATATCGTCGATTTTTCAGATGGACTGAAAAAAACGGCGAAGTTCAAAAAAACCACCAATATCAAAAAAATATCTTTCTTCATCACGGTCCCCCTTTCCTGATTGTACCTATTCATTATATCAGAGATTTTCTCTCTTAACTTTGGCTGGAAAACTTGTTTTGAAATGTGCGTGATGCCGAAAGCTTGTAGGAGTTTTTCATGTGAATTACCATGGTAGAAAGAATTAGACAATAAGAAAGGGTGTTAAACATGAGTCGTGAAAACAGAAAGATATTATAGAATCCTTACTTCAGAAACACAACGAAAAGGTTTCATGTTGCGAAGAAAATTACTAAAGAAGACTTCACCTTCATTTTGGAGACAGCCAGGTTATCTCCAAGTTCCTTAGGCTTTGACCGTGGAAATATCGATTGTACAAACCCCGAGCTGCGTGAACAGTTAAAGGGGGAAGCGCAGGTTCTTTTGGATAGAGAAACCTATGGAGTATCTTCCATGGCGGCCTTCGGCTGTCGAGCGGAGGACCCGTCCCGGCCGAAGATGAGACGGAATATGAAGAACATGGCGGAATGGATAGAGTAATTGAGCTGGAACCCTATCTGTAAAGGACCGGGTTTTTGCTATGGTAATTATTATTGACATAAAATTCTAATTGTTTTATATTTTATTTGAACAGTGGTTAATAAATGAGGGGGAGTCAGCGATTACACCTAGAAAACCGATCGAACAGCAAGTAGAACAAGAAGCTATATTGAACGTCGCGAGAGATCTCTTTGTAAAGAAAGGATTCAGAGATGTGTCCATGCGGCAGATCGCTGCCGAGCTGGAAATGAGCCATGGAATGATTTATTATCATTTCAATAATAAAGCCGGTTTATTTTATGCTGTCGTAGCCAAAGACTTCGCGCTCCTCGATGAAATCCTGGAAGAAATAATGAAGAAAGAAGCAGATCCTGGACAAAAGTTGAAACACCTATTCATCGCCTACATGAAATTCGGTATCGATTACTCCAGTCATTATGAAATGATGTTTCTAATCAAAGATGAGCAATTGAACACGCTCATGAATGAGGAGCCAAATAAGAGTTATGAACGGTTTGCCAAGGCAGTTGCTGCGCTTGTCGGGCCTAAATGCGCAACGACCCAGAGCATCTGGTCGGCGTTTTTATCCTTACACGGTTTCGTCGTTCACTATTACAAGACAGGGCAGACGTATAACGAAATAAAAAGTCTCGTAGAAGGTCATGCAGAATTTATTATAAAATCACTGGATATATAAATTTTTTTGCAGATAATTGACCAGTGGTTAATAAGGGGTGGAGAATGATGAAAAAAGCATTGGTATTAGGGGCATCCGGGGGAATGGGCAGCGCCCTGGTGGAAGAACTTTTGGAAGCAGGCATAGAGGTCGTTGCATTTGCAAGAACGGAAGAAAAGCTGAAACGGTTGTTCCGGAGAAGGGCGCAGATCTTAGTGGGGGATGTGTTCTCAGAAGCAGATTTGCATGAGGCTGCTAAGGGAGTCGATGTGATCTTCCATGCGGTTAACATTCCTTACTATCAATGGGCGGGACATCAGCTGCGGCTGATGCAGAATGTCATAAACGCCTCGGAAAAGGCAGCCAGTAAATTGGTCATTGTCGACAATATTTATGCCTATGGTCCCGGAATGGGAACTTTAATAAAGGAGGATGCTCCCAAAGTTCCCTTAACTAAAAAGGGGAACATCCGTTTAGAAGTTGAAAACCTTGTAAGGGAAGCGCAGGTACCTTGGATGATTGCTCATTTCCCTGATTTTTACGGGCCCAATGCAGAACATACGGTTCTTGGCCAAACGCTGCAAGGAGCAGCTGCAAATAAACGAGGGATATTTATTGGAGATAAGCGGAAGCCAAGGGAATATATTTATACCCCGGATGGTGCGAAAGCACTTCTTTCGCTGGCGATTCGCCCTTCTGCATACGGACAGACGTGGAATATACCAGGAGCTGGAGTCATATCGGGAGAGGAGATTATCCGGTTGTTAAAAGGAGAAAGCGGTTATGACAAACGGGTGATTACTGTCACAAAAGGAATGGTGAGGATGCTTGGTCTATTTGACAAAATGATGAGAGAGTTCGTGGAAATGATGTATTTATATGAACAGCCTGTTGTTTTATCCGGAGCCAAATTCGAAAGGGAGATCGGTCCTGTACCGACAACATCGTATAAAGACGGTATTGGTCGGACGATGGAAGCGATGGCAGGACACCGTTCTTAGAGGGCGAGGAAGGCAGCCCTTTTTATAAGAATACCTGGTAGGCATACCTTTCTCCATGCGGAATTGGTAAATGAATGATCCCTTTGAATTGGAAGGCATGATTGGTGATCACCTTCTGCATTGCTCTGTTTAAAGGATGCGTATCTATTCGTACTTCTGACATCCCACTTTCCCGAGCGGCGGCCAGCAGAAGCTTGAAGAATAGAGCTGCATACCCGCGCCCGTTCCTTTCTGGAAGGATGGCGAATCTGTGAATAACGGCGTAATCGGCATCATTTTTCTCCCATTGGCCGTAAACGATGGTTTCATATGCAGTCTCCTGACCTTTTGTCAGGGCAGCGGTACCTATAATTTGCTGATTGATGAGAAAAACATAATGATTTCCATCTTCCATATCCGTTCTAAGCCTTGCCTCCGATGGAGCGTCCTCACCGGACCACTGCGGTGATCCTGAGGCTGCAAGCTTCAGCTGAGCAGATCGGATAATCTCTTTAACTGCTGGAAGATCATCGATCGTTCCTTGTCGCATTTGTATATTCATCTAATCTCTCCTTACAAACCTAAATATTCCTCCCACCTTCAGCATATCATGGAATGAGTTTTCAAAGAGGAGGAGATTGTATGAATGAGGAGATGCAGAAGCTGTTCAACCGACTCATTGAAATTGAACAAGTATCAACGACCCTTTATCTTGCCATGTCTGCCTATATGGCAAGAGAGAATTATACGGGCATGGCTCATTGGCTGCAGCTTCAGTCTGAAGAGGAACGAACCCATTTATTGAAATTGATCCAATATATGAGTGACAAGAATGGTACCGTTCAATTATCCAATATTCCGGCCCAGCCCAGTGAATATGGAACGCCCCTGGAAACCTTCCAAAAAGTTTTGGAACATGAGCAGTTTGTTACTAATTCCTACAGACAAGCCTACAATTATGCCGTCCAGGTGGACCCACAGGCGGCTGTCATTATTCAAGATTTTCTCCGGGAACAGATAGATGAAGAGGCTCAGGCTCAAACGATAGTGGATCGCTTATCACTGGCCCAAAACAATTCCTCTGCGCTTTTACTTTTAGATCAAGAGCTTGGGCAAAGGCAGGCAGCAGGGTGAAAAACAGCTCGGTAATGTAGGGGAATTTGGTAACGCAGAAAGAAGCGCGAAGATCTATCGTAGGGCGCTCTCACGTTACGGGTCGGATGGAGCGAATCATCCAGGCTCGTTTTTTTGTGCCTTCTCTTCCTTTTTTATTAGGAAAATGTTACCTTTATATGGGTGTGCTTGGAAATGGATTGACTGAAACTCTTAATGATTACGCGCAGTAAAGCGTCAGGTCTGCAAGAAGGATGCGTTGCTTGAGCAAATTTCGGATGGGAAAATTGGTGGTAACTATGAAATATTTCTTTACATTCATTCCAGCTGTATTGCTTACCTTAATAAGTGCAGATTTTAGTGGAGTATATGTAGAAGAGGAACAGCAGTATAGAACGTATTTGGAGCATGCAAGGGAAGGTGGAATGGAATTGGGGTTTCCCTTCCATTTCGTTACGCAGAATCCATCGAAGCTCTCGCCGCCGTTCCCTTATAAATTCGGACTGGAAATGGAGAGAATTACAAACCTGAATGTCCTTCCTTTCTTTGTTAACGTCGGGATCTATTTCATGATTATTCTCTTCATGCATTTCTTCTTTAATAGAATTATAGGGAAAGCGAGAAGAATAGGATGAAAGCAGGCAGAGCGGAGAGAGGAACCGGACTTAGTCCGGGATTCGTCGAAATTAATCAGAAGCAGAACTTCTAACTTGCGATATCATCACATTTTGACTACAATGAGGATACAATATCATATCGGTTCCATCTTCGGGGCAGGGTGTAATTCCCGACCGACGGTATTAGGTGCATAGATACCTAGAGTCCGTGACCCGCAGGTTCTTCCTGCGGCTGATCTGGTGAGAGTCCAGAACCGACAGTTAAAGTCTGGATGGGAGAAGATGTCGAGCGGAATGAGGAGAGGTTTTTTTGAACCTGCCCTCTATTTCCTGTGGACAATCTGTACTCCCTTAAGCACATAGCGCTTAGGGGTTTTTTATTGGACACACGGAAGTACCGTTCAACCTTCATCTGGGATGTGAACCGACGACAAGATGAAGGGGGAGATCGATGATGAATCCTTATACAGGTCAATCATCCAAGTTGCTCAAGTTAGTCATTTTAGCTTTATTCGGAAGTATTTCGATGGTACTCATGTTTTTAAATTTTCCTTTGCCGTTCCTGCCGCCTTATTTAAAGGTGGATTTCAGTGATGTCCCTGCGTTGATTGCAGGCATACTGTTTACGCCTGCCGCAGGTATAATAGTGGAGGGACTGAAGAATTTACTTTATCTCATTTATACCGGTGCTGGAGATCCGGTCGGCGTCGTAGCAAACTTTGCCGCCGGTGTCTTGTTCGTTGCACCTGTCGCGATGATCTACCATAAATTCAAGACCACGAAATCGTTAGTTTCCGGCTTGGTGTTCAGCGCCGTAATTATGGCGCTTGGAATGAGCGTATTGAATTATTTCCTCGTCCTGCCTGCTTACAGCTGGTTCATGGGTTGGGAGACGATGTCTGCTCAGGTAAAATGGGCGACCGTTCTTGCAGGTATTCTGCCGTTCAATGCCTTGAAAGGAATCATTATCGGAGCTTTGTTCGTTCCGCTGTTCATTAAGCTGAAACCTTGGCTGGAGCAGAAACGGATACAATCCTCCGCAGCATAAGAAAAAGAGCGCCCGAAGGGGCGCTCTTTTATTTTTCTTTTTCCATTTCTTCCTGTTCTTCAATGGTGTAGCGTGCGGCAGGCATGACTTCGAGTCGCTCTTCAGGAATCGGCTTGCCGGATTTTTCACTCTTCCATACGTGCCTTCTTCCATCCGCTGCAAGGCATCCTCAGCATCCATCAGCTTTTCTCTTGCCTGCTCGTAAAATGTCTGCTCTTTAGACCGTTCAAACTGATCCGTTCCTAGGTCGCCGGGATGATCGGCTACGCTTGAAATCTCCCCGGTACTGTCATTTGGATAGTCCTCTTTCGTACGGTCATTTTTATATTCTTCCATTTGTTGTTCCGCTTCTTCTTTCATTTCGAGCAATCGCTGCTTGAGTTCCTGTTTCTTTTCTTCTGTCATGATCTATTCTCTCCTCCCTGTAAATGAAAGCGAGTTATTTCTTCGCCGGGACGACACCGATCGTGCACCGGGACAGGCAGACAGTATCCCCTTGTTCGTTTTCCATTTTGATTTCCCAAACCATCGTGGTCCTGCCGATATGGGCAGGGGTTGCACGGGCGGTGACGAAGCCGCTCCGGATACTCTTCATATGATTTGCATTGATTTCAAGGCCGAATACTTGCTGCTTTTCCGGATCGACGTTCAGAAACGCTCCAATACTTGCTGCGCTTTCCGCAAGAGCAACATTTGCTCCTCCATGAAGGAAACCCATTGGTTGGTGGGTACGGCTGTCTGCAGGCATCGTCATGATAACTTCCTCTTTCGAAGCCTTCACGACTTCCATTCCAAGCGTTTCCATCAATGTATTCTTCATCATTTCTTTATTCATAACATCCCGTCCTTTGTGTATTATTCCCATTATCCAAACGCTCAAACCTATAGAAAAAAGGATGGAGGCGGTCCATCCTTTTCCTGGAATGTGCAGCGAACGTAATGCATGGCACATTCAAACTTTTCATAATCATCCGATCGGGATATAAATTTGTAGAAGCATGGACAGTCCGAGCAGGAATCCATATATCGTATTCGTTTTGGCTGTAGCAACCATGCCCGGCATCATCTCGAGAGGCTCGCTCTTTCCTACAAATCCCTGTATGGCTTGCCGGCCTTTAATCAAACTAAGGAAAGTGATAAAGGACCACAGCGGCAGAAGACCTGCGAAGATAAGCACCACGGTAAGGGCGTAGGCAATAAAGAACAGGGCCGTCAGGAATCGGATCGAACCTTGATGGCCGAACAGAATAGCCAGTGTTCTTCGTCCGTTCTTCGCATCACCGACACGGTCGCGGATGTTGTTGGTAAGCAGAATAGATCCAACAAAAATAGCAACCGGAATGGACACGATTACGACGTCCCAAGTCACCGCAGCCGTCTGTATGAAGTAACTGATTCCGATGATGACCGTGCCCATGAAAAAGCCTGCCGTGATTTCTCCGAATGGACTGTAGGCGATCGGATAGGGACCGCCTGTATAAAGGTAACCGAAAAGCATGGAAACGAGACCGATAACGGCGATCCACCAGCTCGATGAGGCACAAATATACACCCCTAATATCGCAGCGACCGCATAGAAAGTGAAAGCAAGAGTAAGAACCGTCCTTGGACTAATGCCGTCCCTTACAATGGTTCCTCCTATGCCCACAGAATTTTCGTTATCTAAACCGCGAACATAATCATAATACTCATTGAACATATTCGTAGCAGCTTGAATGAGGATGGATGCGAGCAACATTGCGGCAAATAACCAGAAATTGATCGATTGTTCCAGAGCAGCGAACATCGTCCCGACAAAGACAGGAACGAAAGCTGCCGTCAACGTGTGGGGGCGTAAGAGCCTCCACCAAACTTGGAATCCGTCACGTTCATTCAAGGAAGTTTTTACATTTTGATTTTGTACTGAACTCATGGATGTCCTCTCCCTTGTATCCAAATTGATTTTATGATAACAATTTAAGTTTAGGGAAACAGGCCTTTAGTGTCAATCAATGTAAGAAAATGTTTCCTTGAGTGAAGAATTCTTGAGTCAAGGGAAAAAAGAGAATAAAATAGAGAATGATGCACACAGATCTTAAATAATTTGTGTCGCAAGTATACTGGAACGTCCCTTAAAGAATGGGAGGAATTTTTATGCTTCATACGAAGGCACCTCATATTGAAGAAGTTATCGGGGAAGCCCTTCAGAGAGCACATCATCTTGGGGAACCTATTTTTATCAGTTTCGTTGAACACATAGATGATCAAGAGCCGTATCGTTTTTTTGAAGCTGGTCTTACGGTGGATTCCCACCGCTCGTTCTGGCAGAGCGCGGAGGGAGACTTCACAATGGTGGGCATTGGGAAAGCCAGCCAACTTTTTGCAGAGGGAAACGATCGTTTCAAAGAAGTACAGTCTCTATGGAACGACTTGAAGGAAAACGCCGTCGTGCACGATTCGTTCGGGGAGAAGGGCACGGGAATGGTTGCGCTGGGTGGTTTCCGTTTCGACCCGGAAGAGCCGGAAGGAAAACCTTGGGATAACTTTAAGGACAGCCAGCTGTCCATTCCATCCTTCTTGTTGACCAACGTCGGCGGGAAGTCGTATTTGACTTCAAATGCTCTCCTCTTTCCGGAGGATCACGCCCAACAGATCGCGGCACAGATAGCTGATCAGAAGGACCAGTTATTGAATGGGCTGCCCGGTACTTATAAGGTGCCGGAAATTGAGACGGCTGTAGAAGTTGCTCCGCACGAATGGAAAGAGACGATCAGACGAGCTACAGAGGATATCAAAGCAGGTCTCCTGGAAAAGATTGTCCTGGCGAGAGAACTTCGCCTCTCCTTCAAGGAGGATGTGTCCGTTTCTTCCGTGCTGCGTGCACTTGCGGAATCCCAGCCGAACAGCTACATTTTCGCCTTCGAGAGTGAAGGAGATTATTTTGTGGGCGCAACGCCGGAGAGGTTGGTTAAAGTAGACGAGCGCAGACTCGTTTCCACTTGTCTTGCCGGTACCATTCCACGTGGAGCTACGCCGGAAGCGGATTTGGCGCTGGGAGAAGAACTGCTGAACGATCCTAAAAACCGGCAGGAGCATCAATTTGTCGTGGAAATGATCAGACAAGCTGTCGAAGCCTGCAGCAGTGACGTACAGATTCCGGAGGCGCCGGTGCTGTATCCGCTTAGAAACCTTCAACATCTGTACACGCCGGTTAATGCCATTTTGGATGAGGGATATACGCTTTTGAATGTGGTGGAGAAGCTTCATCCGACTCCGGCACTCGGTGGAATGCCCCAGAAGGAATCCGTTGCTTACATCCGTGAGAAGGAAACGCTCAACAGAGGATGGTATGCCGGACCGGTCGGCTGGTTCGATGCGATGGATAATGGGGAATTTGCTGTAGCGATCCGGTCTGCTTTAATTCAGAAGAGGATGGCTTCTTTATTCGCAGGATGCGGGGTCGTTGCCGACTCGGACCCTCAGGCGGAATACGAAGAGACCGCTGTGAAGTTGAAGCCGATGTTGTCTGTTTTGGGAGGGTCATAATTGGGACATGTAGAATCGTTATCTAAATATGTAACACATTTTGTGGATCAGCTTGCTTCTTCGGGGGTGGAGCATGTAGTCATTTCTCCAGGGTCACGATCCACACCGCTTGCAATGACGTTTGCTGAGCATTCTGAGATGGAACACTGGGTCCATCTTGATGAACGCTCGGCAGCTTTTTTTGCGCTCGGAATAGCGAAACGAGAACAGAAACCGGTGGCGGTTGTTTGTACCTCCGGGACGGCTGCGGCAAATTATTATCCTGCTATCGTGGAAGCCTATTATAGCCGTGTCCCGCTTCTGATTCTTACAGCTGATCGGCCGCATGAATTGAGGGAGGTCGGTGCACCACAGGCCATCAATCAAATTCAGATGTTTGGTAACTACGTGAAATGGTATCAGGACCTTGCTCTACCAGAGCCGGGAAACCATATATACGCCAGACGTCAGGCTTCCAGGGCGGTCGAGGAAGCGAAGAACGGCCATATGGGTCCTGTCCATTTGAATTTTCCGTTCCGAGAGCCGCTTATCCCTGATTTTCATCTGGAAGGCTGCTGGCGGGAAGAGGGCGTGACGGTTCCCCGAGCTTCTTATGGAAAGAGAATGCTGGATGCCTCGGTGGTCTGCCAATATTTGCAGACGTTTGCGGAGAAAGACTGTGGTCTGATTGTAGTGGGCCCACAGATGGACCCTGACCTGGCTGAGGCTGTGACGCGACTTGCATCCCGACTTGGTGTGCCGGTATTGGCAGATCCGCTCTCACAACTCCGTGCCGGAACGCATGACAAAAGAAATATTATGGAGAACTATGATAGTCTCCTGAAATCGGAAGCTCTCGGGGAAGAGGTCATTCCCGGCTATATTCTAAGGTTCGGTGCCATGCCGGTTTCCAAGGCTTACTTGAAATGGGTACAGAAATTCGGGGAGCAGGTAGAGCATTTCGTTGCTGATGAACACCCTAGTCATCGGGAGCCTGCCGGCATCGATGCTCATTACATTTGGGCGGATCCTGTGATGTTTTGTGAGCAGTTGGCGGATCATCTTCCGGAGGATAATGTCGAAACGGAATGGCTCTCCCGCTGGCAGGAAATGAATAATAGGGCGAAAGCCGAAATGCTTGTTCAGGAGGATGAAAGTCTCAACGAAGGCCATGCCGTCGTTTATCTGGCGGATTCCATTCCGAACCAGTCTAATCTTTTTATCGGAAACAGCATGCCGATCAGAGACGTAGACAGCTTCTTTATGTCCACACCAAAGCAGGTAAGGATGATGGCTAACAGAGGTGCGAACGGCATTGATGGTGTCATTTCTGCGGCTGCCGGCACGACCGTATCAGGGGAGAGAACGACGCTTCTGATTGGGGACGTCTCCTTCTTTCATGATATGAACGGTCTTTGGCTCGTTAAACACAAAAAACTCCCTCTTACGATTGTTGTGATCAACAACGATGGAGGAGGAATTTTTTCCTATCTGCCTCAGTCTAAACAACAGGATCACTTCGAGGAGTTGTTCGGCACTCCGCTGGGGCTTGATCTTTCGGCGGTCACTGCTTTGTACGATGGTAGACATCACGTTGTGGAAACATGGGATTCCTATCGTCATGCACTTGCCGAAAGCTACAAGAAGGAGGGTTTATCCGTTATTGAAGTGCGAACGGACAGAAGCACCCACGTTGATTTCCATAAAGAGAAGTGGGCGAAAGTCGAAGCCTCCATCTTATCCGGGGGGAGCAAGTGATGAGATACACCATTAACAGACGGTCCTATTGGGTGGAAGATAGCGGAACAGGCTTTCCTCTGGTTATGCTGCACGGATTCACGGGTAGTACACGAACGTTTGATGAAACGTGTGCTGCTTTGGACGGAGACTACCGGTTAATCAAGGTGGATCTGCCGGGGCATGGCCGGACCGGTCCGCTCGGAGTGGTCACGATGGAGCAATTCTGCCGGGACCTTGACGCTTTGTTCGACGCACTGGAGCTGGAGAGAGCGGCTGTTCTCGGATATTCGCTCGGAGGGAGGGCTGCGTTGTCTTTTGCAGCCCTTTATCCAGAACGGGTAGAGAAACTTCTGCTGGAGAGTGCTTCACCCGGGCTTGAAACGACGGAAGAGCAGCTGGCGAGACAGGCAAAGGATAAAACGTTGGCGGAAATGATAAGGGATAAAGGAATAGATGCATTCGTATCTTATTGGGAGAACATCCCTTTGTTCCGTACCCAGGACCGTCTTTCTCAACAGGCGAAGACGGCGATACGCGAAGAACGTCTTGCTCAGGATCCGGGGGGGCTCCGGGAATCTTTACTTGGTATGGGAACCGGTCATCAACCTTCCTGGTGGGAGCGTATGTCGGACCTTCAGATGGATGTGCAGCTTGTCGTTGGAGCGCTTGACGAGAAGTTTTGTCGAATAAATGATAGGATGGAAAAGCGTATTCCTGAAGCATCCTACATAGTGGTGGAAAAGGCTGGACATGCAATACACCTTGAGAAACCAAAAATTTTTGCTAAAATTGTAGATGGCTTCATGATAAAATGAGTGAGTAATGAAACCGTTTTTCATGAACGGAAAGTGTACTTTTAAGGAGGAATAAGTTATGTCTTTTGAATGGATTCAAGAGCGCGAATACGAAGATATCATGTATGAAACACTAGACGGAATTGCTAAAATCACGATCAACCGTCCGGAAGTGCGAAATGCGTTTCGTCCTCAAACGGTTAACGAATTGATTGATGCATTCTCACGTGCACGTGACAATTCCCGTGTCGGAGTTATCGTCCTTGCAGGTGCTGGAGACGATGCATTCTGTGCAGGTGGAGACCAGAAAGTCCGCGGTCACGGCGGCTATGTAGGGGATGATCAGATTCCACGCCTGAACGTCCTTGATCTCCAACGTTTGATCCGCGTCATTCCAAAGCCGGTAATCGCAATGGTTTCCGGTTATGCTATCGGCGGTGGACATGTGCTTCACGTTGTCTGTGACCTTACAATCGCAGCGGACAATGCGATTTTCGGACAAACAGGTCCAAAGGTTGGAAGTTTCGATGCTGGATATGGTGCAGGTCTGCTTGCGCGTATGGTAGGCCACAAGAAAGCGCGTGAAATTTGGTTCCTTTGCCGTCAATACAGTGCCAAGGAAGCGGAAGATATGGGACTGGTCAATACAGTGGTTCCATTAGAGGATCTTGAAGCTGAAACGGTACAATGGTGCCGTGAAATCCTTGAGAAATCACCGACGGCTCTTCGTTTCTTGAAAGCTTCTTTCAATGCAGATACAGATGGATTGGCAGGTCTGCAGCAAATGGGCGGAGACGCTACCCTGTTGTATTACACGACAGAGGAAGCGAAGGAAGGCCGCGATGCCTTCAAGGAGAAGAGAAAACCTGATTTCGATCAGTTCCCTCGTTTCCCTTGATCATCAACCATATGGTAAAGAAAGGGGCGTCCCGTTGTATCGGGGAGCCCCTTTTTTCAGTTTTAAAAAGGATGGAGCGAAGTAATGATGACGACGATCATACCTCACTGGTTAGATAAACAAGCAGAACTTAATCCAGATGGGAACGCTTTTGAAACACCAAACGGAGAAGGCTTGACGTTTCAGGAATTGAGAGAACGAAGCAGAAGCATGGCTTTCCGTATGAAAGCGGCAGGGGTGAAAGATGGAGACCATGTGGCGTTCCTTCACACTAATGATCTGCAGTATCCTGTCTTTATCCATGCAATCAGCTATATCGGTGCAGTTGTTGTGTTAATAAATACAAGACTGACTGCTCCAGAAATCCGTTACCAACTGGAAGATGCACATATTAATCACTTCTTCATCGGTGAAGAGTTTGAACAGACAGCCCGGACGTCTGTTCAAGGTCTTGATATTATCGTACACCGTTTGGGTTCGCTGCCGGTAGCGCAGACGACGTCAGGTTTGAAGGGAGATTTGAACTTCGAAGACGTGTACACAATGATGTACACATCCGGGACTACAGGGCGCCCGAAGGCGGTTATGCACACATACGGAAATCACTGGTACAGTGCTGTGGCGTCTTCATTGAATCTTGGACTCCATTCAGATGATAAATGGCTGACCTGTCTTCCGTTCTTCCATGTAGGCGGCTTCTCTCTTCTTATGAAAAGTGTTATTTACGGAATGCCGGTTTATTTGTTGAAGAAATTCGATGCATCTGTCGTGAATCGGGCTATCAAAGAAGACGGCGTTACTCACGCGTCGGTCGTTACTGTCATGCTGCAGCGGCTGTTGGAAGAAATGGGAGAGTCCCGCTATCCGTCCAGCTTCCGCTGTATGCTCCTTGGCGGTGGTCCTGTACCGGAGAGCATACTTCGAAAGTCAGAAGATCGGTACATTCCAGTTTTTCAAACGTATGGAATGACGGAAACCTCCTCACAAATCGCTACGCTAAGTCCGAAATCCGCCCTGGCAAAAATGGGTTCTGCCGGGAAAGCCCTGAGTATGGCCGATCTGGTCATAGATTCGCACCAGAATGGTGAAGTGGGGGAGATACTGGTAAAGGGCCCGATGGTTTCCAAAGGCTACTATAATAGGGACCGGAATGCAGAGACATACCTTCGGACAGGGGATCTCGGTTATAAGGATGATGACGGGTTTCTCTATGTGGTGGACCGCTTGAAAGACGTCATTATATCAGGTGGGGAGAATGTGTACCCCGCGGAAATCGAAAGCGTCCTAACATCTATTCCCGGGATAAAAGAAGCCGGCGTCACAGGACGACGGGATGATACGTGGGGAGAAGTTCCTGTCGCTTTCCTTGTTGGTGATAAAGCGACAGGAGACAAAGAAATCACGGATTATTGTCTGGAGCGTCTTGGGAAATTTAAAGTACCTGCACAGTTTTACTGGGTCGATGAACTTCCCAGAAACGCGTCGAATAAACTGCTTCGCCGAAAGTTATTATCTTTAGTGGAAGAAGGGAATGTATGATGAAGGTCGAAGCTGTACGTATCCGCACCATTGAGCTCCCGTTAAAGAAGCCTTTCATCACTCATCAGGCAAGCATCGATCGGAGGAAGCTTCTCATCGTAGAAGCGGAAGATCCGGAAGGAAGAATCGGCTACGGGGAGGTCACTGCCTTTGAGTCTCCTTTTTACACATCAGAGACGATCGTTACCGCTTTTCACGTACTGAAAGAGTTCCTGATACCTCTTCTATTTGGATTGGAAGAGCAGACACCTGCAGCCTTCGCCGAAGGTGTCCGACCCATTCAAGGCCACCCAATGGCGAAAGCAGGTCTTGAAGGAGCTTTGTGGGATCTTTACGGCAAGAAGGAAAATAAGAGTCTTAAGAAACTGCTCGGCGGCATTCGCGAAAGCGTCAAGGCTGGTGCTGTGCTGAGTCTGACGGATAATCTTCGGGAAGAAGTGGAGGCACTGAAGCTGGAGGGGTACGAAAGATACAAGTTAAAGGTGAGGAAAGGCTGCGAGAAAGAAACAATTGAAGCACTTAGAAAGATAGCGCCGGATCTTCCGGTAATGATTGATGCCAACGGTCAATATGGACCGGATGACTTTCACAGACTTCAAGAGATGGATGAATATGGTCTTATGATGATTGAGCAGCCGTTCCAACCCGCCGACTTCTTTTATCATAAAGAACTGCAGGCGACAATGCGGACACCCCTGTGTCTCGATGAATCAATCATGTCTTTTCATGATGCTGTCCAGAGTGTAGAGCTCGAGTCCTGCCGCATCGTGAATGTGAAAATAAGCAGGGTGGGCGGCTTGACCGAAGCAAAGGCAATCCATGATTTCTGCGAGCGTCGGGAAGTGCCTGTTTGGTGCGGGGGGATGGTCGAATCCGGTGTATCCAAAGCACACAACCTTGCACTTGCAACACTTCCTAATTTCACTATCCCGGGTGATTTATCGAGCTCCACACGGTATTTCGAAAGAGATATTGTGCAACCACCAATTATCATGGATCGGGGAGAAATCCGTGTGCCGGAGGGCCCTGGAATTGGAATAGACGTCGACAGGGAATACCTTGAATTCGTTACTAATCACTCTTATGAAGCTAAGGCAACTTAACCACCCCGGGGATTTTCGTAATAACTTCGTCCTTCTTCGACCACAATAAGAATATAAGGAGGGCGAAGGATGGACAGAAACAAGTATTATATCAATATTGGGACAAGGGAAATCTCCCTGAATCATGATGCGAACAACGATGATTTCATCATTTACGCGACAGAGGAAGAAGTGATCGGCCTTCGTGAAATTTTCGATGAAATCAATAATGCGGACAATCGGTCCTTCTATCGAGCGCATATCCCATTCATGCCTTACCATAAAGATGAGGATAATGATGAGACGGATGTGGACATGAAGAAGGCTTTCCAGCGCATTCATGAACTAGGTGATGATCAAACGAAAGATCACATCGTCCAGATGGGCGTGTTGGATCTTTGATGGAAAAAGCCCCTCCGTTAGACTGGAGCGGCTTTTTTTGTATGAAATCCTTTGTTTAGAGGAGTATTTCAAAAGGAATAATACAAATAGCAGCAGAGTATCGAAACGCACCGGTTTGTATTTATACATCCTTATGGTACGATTTATACAGGTACCATCAAGAACGTATAACTAGGATTAAAGGCAGTGGAGCAAACATGAAAACATTTTATGATTTTTACCAGAACCCTGTTCGACTATCATTTGAGGATCATCCGTTCTCTGCAACTCCGAAGCATGTTTGGGTCATTTGCCGTTATAAGGACCAATGGCTTTTGACGAGACATAAGGATCGAGGGTTCGAATTTCCCGGAGGAAAAGTCGAAGAGGGCGAAACAGCAGATCAGGCAGCTGTGCGGGAAGTTCAGGAAGAGACAGGTGCGAGAATTAAAGAGTTGACGTATATCGGTCAATACCATGTGGATGGTAAAGGTGGCACGGTCATAAAGAACGTATATTATGCCGTCATATCTGAACTGGCCGATCAGGAACACTATTTTGAAACACACGGCCCTGTCTTATTCCGACATCTCCCAAAGAACATGAGAGTGAATGAGCGCTTCAGCTTTATGATGAAGGATGAAGTCCTTCCGGAATGCATGAAACGTATTCAGCGTCATATCTGAAGAATAAATATCCCCCACGTGACCACGTGGGGGATATTTTATGATGTTCAGCTATGATAGGAAGGTCCTGCTTTCCTGATTGCTTCGCTCGCATAAGTGAATTTCTCAAAGTTCTTATGGAACTTTTCGGCAAGCGCTTTAGCGCTCAGGTCGTAGGCCTCTTTATCTGTCCATGTCTTACGAGGTGACAATACCTCATCAGGGACACCAGGGCAGTGGGTGGGAACGTGTAAACCGAAGAAAGGATCTTTATACGTCTCCGCTGAGCTTAATTCTCCTTCTAACGCAGCGTGAATCATAGCTCTTGTGTAGCTTAACTTGATCCGCTGTCCTTCCCCGTAAGACCCTCCGGACCATCCTGTATTCACTAGATAGACGTCGGTCTGGAATTGATCAATTTTCTCGCCAAGCATTTCTGCATACTTAGATGGAGCAAGCGGAAGGAATGGGGAGCCGAAGCAGGCGGAGAATGTCGCCTGCGGTTCTGTAATTCCCCTTTCTGTACCTGCGAGTTTGCTGGTATATCCGCTCAGGAAGTGGTACATTGCCTGTTCCTTCGTCAACTTACTGATCGGAGGGAGAACGCCTGTAGCATCAGCGGTCAAGAAAATGATCGCATTTGGATGACCAGCTACACTGGGCTGTACAGTGTTGGATATATGTTCAAGCGGATAAGCCGCACGAGTGTTTTCTGTCAAACTTGTGTCGTCATAATCCGGTTCATGTGAGTCTGCGCTTAGTATGACATTCTCCAGAACCGATCCAAAATGAATCGCATCGTAAATTTGTGGTTCCTTTTCTTTAGAAAGGTTGATACACTTGGCGTAGCAACCGCCTTCAATATTGAAGACGCCGTAGTTCGACCACGCATGCTCGTCATCCCCGATCAAACGGCGGGAAGGATCTGCAGAAAGGGTGGTCTTGCCCGTTCCGGATAACCCGAAGAAAAGAGCGACATCGCCTTCTTTACCAACGTTCGCTGAACAGTGCATCGGCAGGATGTTTTTCTCCGGAAGAATATAGTTCATGACGGAGAAAATCGATTTTTTGATTTCCCCGGCATACTCGGTTCCGCCAATTAAGACGATACGGTGTTTGAAGGAAATCATGATGAACGCTTCTGAATTTGTCCCGTCCACTTCAGGATCAGCCTTGAAGGTCGGAGCGGATATAACCGTGAATTCCGCTTCATGATCTGCCACCTCTTCCGTATTTGGACGAATGAACATCTGTTTAGCGAAAAGATTGTGCCACGCAAACTCTGTCACGACCTGGATGGGAAGACGATACCGTGTTTCTGCGCCGGCAAACCCTTTGAAAACAAAGAGTTCTTCCCGCTTCTTTAAATACGTAAGAACTTTGTGGTAAAGCTGAACGAAAGTACTCTCGTCAATCGGAGTATTGATTGTACCCCAATCCACTTTTTGTTCGGACGTGTCGTCTTTGACGATGAATTTGTCTTTTGGTGATCTGCCGGTGTAAGTACCAGTAGTCGCTTGAATTGCACCTTTTTCTGTTAATGTGCCTTCGTTGCGAGAGAGGATCTTCTCCACCAAGTGCGGAACGGAAAGTTGGTGATGGACATTTTCTTGAGCTAGTAATAGGTTAAGTTCAGACATTTGGTTAATGGTACTCATATAAGTCGACCCGCCTTTGTCAAATAATTTAATCATCCTTAAGATGGAATTAGTATAACACATTCATTTTTATAGTCCATACTATTTGGTGAAATTGTTTCCAATATTTTGTGAACAAATATTGGCTTCCTGTTAAAATCCGGATGGTTTATTTCTATCCTATGTTTTTTCCGGTGTGAACGTTTATAAATGGAAAGAAAAGGTGGTGGGTCCTTGGTTTTGTAAGGATCCCTAAAAACCGTACCTGGTCGGGGATACGGGTGGAATCTGATTGACATGTTACATGGTTTTCGATACGATAACGAAGAACGGAAACTCTCTTATCCAGAGTTGGTGGAGGGACAGGCCCTTTGAAACCCAGCAACCGTCATGAGAATGGCATGGTGCTAACCTGAAGCAGGAAGGAACGAATTCCTTCTTGGACGATAAGAGCGAAAGGAAGCAGCCCCTTTCCTCGACATTAGGAAGGGTTTTTTCTTTTTATGGAGAAATATCCGAGCCGGAGGTCATCCGGTATAGATTCCTATATAAAGCTCTAATGGTTGTGGATGAAGCATGAACGAAGGAAACGTTTTTTCGTTTCTGCACATACTGGTAAAGAGTTCCGTCTAATACTTTGTACTTACAGAAGGAGGAGTTTTTCAGAATGCCTGCCAATCGCCGGTTATTCACATCAGAGTCAGTTACAGAAGGTCACCCCGATAAAATATGTGACCAGATTTCTGATGCCATTTTAGACGAAATTTTAAAAAATGACCCGAATGCTCGGGTTGCATGTGAGACAACAGTGACCACGGGACTTGTGCTCGTCTCAGGAGAGATCAGTACAAATACTTATGTAGACATCCCATCCATCGTTCGTCAAACAATTAAAGATATTGGATATACTCGAGCCAAATACGGCTTCGATGCGGATACGTGTGCCGTTCTGACTGCCATCGATGAGCAGTCCCCTGATATTGCAGGCGGAGTGGATGAAGCATTGGAATCCCGCGAGGGCAAGATGAGCGACGATGAGATTGAAGCGATCGGAGCTGGAGATCAGGGCTTAATGTTCGGTTTTGCTAATAATGAAACGAAAGAACTAATGCCTCTTCCTATTTCACTGGCACATAAACTGTCCAAGCGTCTTTCGGATGTCCGTAAAGACGGCACGCTGGATTACCTGCGCCCGGACGGGAAGACACAAGTGACCATCGAGTACGATGAGCTGGATAAACCTGTCCGCGTAGATACCATTGTCATTTCTACACAGCACGCGGAAGAAATTACATTGGAGCAGATTAAGAAAGATCTGCGCGACCATGTGATCGGTCCTGTTGTACCGGCGGAGCTCATTGATGAGCAGACGAAATACTTCATCAATCCGACAGGTCGTTTCGTTATCGGCGGTCCTCAAGGGGATGCCGGCTTGACGGGAAGAAAAATCATTGTGGATACGTATGGCGGATATGCCCGTCACGGCGGAGGTGCTTTCAGCGGGAAAGACGCGACGAAAGTGGACCGCTCTGCTGCTTATGCAGCCCGCTATGTTGCGAAGAACATCGTAGCTGCCGGACTTGCAGACGCTGTGGAAGTGCAGCTTGCGTATGCAATAGGTGTAGCGCAGCCGGTTTCCATTGCCATCAACTCGAATGGTACTGGAAAAGTATCGGAAGAGAAGCTGGTAGAAGCTGTGCGTGATCTGTTCGATCTGCGCCCTGCCGGTATTATCAAGATGCTGGATCTGCGTCGACCTATCTACCGTGATACGGCTGCTTATGGTCATTTCGGCCGCACGGATATTGAGTTCCCTTGGGAGCGGACGGACAAAGCAGAACAATTAAAATCTCGTTTCAATTAAGGACAAAAAAGTACCCGCAAGGGTACTTTTTTGTTTTTAATCTTTTTCTTGCTGCTGTTTATAATAGTTTCCTTTCTCTATGTAAGTGGTTCTTATCCTTTCCAACTCTTGATAGTCATGCTCGTTCAGTTCCCGGACTACTTTCGCGGGCCGGCCGAAAGCGAGCGTCCTTGGAGGGATAACTTTTCCCGGCGGGACGAGACTGCCGGCGCCGATGAAAGCTTCTTCTCCAATTATCGCTCCATCGAGTATGAGGGATCCCATACCGATCAGCGCGTTTTTCTTAATGTGTGCGGAATGCAGGGTCACTTGATGACCGACCGTCACGCCATCTTCAAGGATGAGTGGTTGACCCGGGCTTTGATGAAGCATACTGAGATCCTGTACATTTGTATTCCTGCCGATATGTACCGGAGCTACATCCCCGCGGATGACGGTTTTAAACCAGATGCTTGCTCCTTCATCAATAAAAACATCTCCTGTAATAACGGCATCATCAGCGATGTAAGCCGTCGGGTGTATAGACGGGCGCTTTCCTTTATATTCGCAAATCATAGTAAACCCCCTTATAATATTAGTTAAGGATAGTATAGCAGATGGAACGGGGGATAGACTGTGAATAAAAAGCAATCTCCAGCATCAGACGGCACTATCATTATCGTCCACGGAGCATTTGAACATGGTGGAAGATATGAGCGGTTGGCGGATCGTCTTCATAAAGATGGTTTCGATGTTATATACGGCGATCTGCCTGGCCAGGGAAATTCACCCGGAAGGAAAGGTCATATCCATTCCTTTGAGGAGTACATAAAGACAGTAGAGGGCTGGATCGGGGAAGCGGATCCCGATAAAAAAATATTTCTGCTCGGTCATAGTATGGGTGGTCTTGTAACGGTGCGGGTAATGGAACAGCTGCAACAGAAAATGGATGGTATCATCCTCTCGTCTCCTGCATTGGCTATTAAAGGCAGTGTAAGTGCGCCTGTGGAATGGTTGTCCTACCTATTGAATATCATAGCGCCCTCTTTACGTATGGATGCCAACCAAGACCCTTCATTGATTACAAGGGATACCGTGAAAGTCGAACAGTTTCGTAAAGATCCACTTGTCCTTAAGAAAGTCTCTGTGCGTTGGTACCGGGAGTTTCAACGTGCTTCCCGTCTGGCTTTCCGGGACGTTAACCAGTTTCCGGATGTACCTCTTCTTGTCTTGCAGGCGGGACGTGACGAACTGGTAGTGGCGGAAAAAACGGCAGAATGGTTTCATATAGTGGATGCTAAAGAAAAAACATACAAAGAATGGCCGGAATTATTCCATGAACTATTCAATGAGCCGGAGTGGGAAGATGTGTACCTTTATACACTTGGATTTTTACAACAGCAACTCAAGAAATAGACAGGGAGGGAAACATATGAAAGCAAATGTACCGAGTAACGCCCTGCATCTCATGTACCATGTGTACAAAAATATCTTTCCTTCCGTTCATAGAGAATTGAACGTTTGGATTGATCGGGCGCGTCAAATACCAGATCCGGAATTAAGGACACAGGCACTTGCCAGCATTGAAAGCAAAACGTTCCATTGTGAAGGCGGGTCGATTTATGCAGTGCTTGCAGGGGAGAGAAGGGACGAAGCGGTTCGTTTTATCGTAGCCTATCAAACCATTAGTGATTATCTTGATAACTTATGTGACAGAAGTACATCGATGGATCCGAAAGATTTCCGCATGCTCCATCAGGCGATGGCGGATGCGCTGACGCCAGGGAATGAAAGACAAGACTACTATAAATATCGTGAGGAGTCAGACGACGCCGGTTACCTCCATCTCCTTGTGAAAACTTGTCAGGACGTACTTCGGAATGCGGAAGGCTATGACATAGTCCTGGAGCATACTCGGAATCTTGGTTCCCTTTACAGCGATCTTCAAGTACATAAACATGTGGTGGAAGAGGAACGTATTCCAAGGTTACAGCAATGGTTTGAAGATCACCAGAAGGACTGGCCGCAACTGAAATGGTATGAATTTTCGGCATGTACGGGCTCTACCCTTGGTATTTTCTGCCTTGTCTCTTATACTCTTGGTGGAAGAATTGACCCTTCTTTAGCAGAGCAGGTGACAAGAAGCTATTTCCCATTCATGCAGGGGCTTCACATTCTCCTTGATTACTATATTGATCAGGAGGAGGATGAAGAGGAAGGGGATTTGAATTTTTGTTCCTATTATGAGCACGAAGAGGAGATGCGGGCGAGGTTCAAGTATTTCGTCGAGAGAACGAACGAAGAGATTCAACGGTTACCAAACGCCGCTTTCCATGAGATGGTTCATGAAGGGCTTGTTGGAATGTATTTGGCCGATCGAAAAGTCGGGCGTATTGCCAATGCGAAGAGCTTTGTTAAAGAACTCTTGAAGACGAGTGGAAAGAAAGCGACGTTCTTTTACCTGAATACCAAAATGTATCACAAATTAAAGCCTGGACGTGAGTTGTAATCGTCCAGGCTGTTTTTTGTATTAATGCTTTTCTACAGCTAATATAAATGGTGGTTTACGTTTCTGATTGATGAAGCCGTAATGGAGCACGTGGTATTCTTTGGAATCGAGAGCGGTGAGGTATTCTAAGAGAGCGTCTTTCTCTTCTTCTCCGCCTTCATGCCCGTGGTATACCACCAGTACTAATAATCCACCGGGTTTTAATATAGACAAGGTCTCTTGAACGGAAGCTAATGTTTCCTCCGGTTTTGTAATGACCGTTTTGTCACTTCCCGGTAAGTAGCCAAGGTTATAAATGGCTGCCTGCACACGTTTTTTGTGCTCTCTGCTGATGGAAGTTTTCACTTGGGAGTGGGATTCGTGAAGGATTGTCGCTCTGTTCTCATTTCCTGCCTCTTTGAGGCGTTCTGTCGTGTTCTTCACAGCCACTTTCTGGATATCAAATCCATATACATGCCCTGTATCTCCGACTAAGTTAGTGAGGAATAAGGTATCATGACCATTCCCGCAAGTCCCGTCTATGACCACATCCCCTTCTTCTATAAATTGCTTCATAAGCATGTGTGAATAAGGGATGATTCTTTCTAAGTTCATTGCTAGTCCTCCGTCCGTTAATAATGTCCGCTGTATATTGTAGCACGAAGCCGGCCGTGTGCAAGAGAAACCCCGCCAATACTAGCGGGGGCGTTCTGTTCTGCTTTTAGATTTCTTCTTTTGAATCGTGTCGTAGGCCTTCTTTGCATAGTGCTTGGTTTTTTCGGGATTATTCTTTGCATAGTCGACTGCTTTTTTGATGAGTTTCTTCATGTTAATCCCTCCTTTATTTTCACTTATCCTAACACCCTTATGTGATGCGGGTCCAGTCGAAAGGGGAGGCCTGCTTGACAAAGAACCTGCCATTCATTAAGATACGAATATACGTATAAAGACTGGGAAAAGGAGTAGTAGTGATTTTACCAAGTTTTAGAGAGGCGGCGGGTGCTGGAAGTCGTCCTTGGTCATCACGAACTCGCCTTGGATGTTGCAGGAGTGAACCTGAGTAGTTTCTGCCGGTGGAAGCACCGTTATCAGCGATCGAGATGAACACGTGTCTGCGTGTTAATTTGGGTGGTACCGCGGGAATCAAACCTCTCGTCCCATATTGGGATGAGAGGTTTTTGTATTTATACAGGCCTTTAAGGCCGCTTTACTCTGACAGAGATCATGGAGGGAATGGAAAATGGCTTTTAATCATAAGACAATCGAGAAGAAATGGCAGCAATACTGGCTTGATAACAAGACGTTCAAGACAGACAGTAACTCACAGAAAGAAAAATTCTACGCTTTGGATATGTTCCCATATCCATCAGGTGCTGGCCTGCACGTTGGGCACCCGGAGGGATACACGGCAACGGATATTCTTTCCCGGATGAAGCGAATGCAGGGGTATGAAGTGCTGCATCCAATCGGCTGGGATGCTTTCGGGCTTCCGGCAGAGCAGTATGCTCTGGATACAGGGAATGATCCAGAAGAGTTTACAAAGCAGAATATCGATAACTTCCGTCGACAGATTCAGGAACTTGGCTTTTCCTATGATTGGGACCGTGAAGTAAACACGACCGATCCTGACTATTATAAATGGACACAATGGATTTTTCTGAAACTTTATGAGAAGGGCCTCGCTTATATCGACGAAGTGGCTGTCAACTGGTGTCCGGCACTTGGAACGGTCCTTGCGAATGAAGAAGTCATTGATGGAAAGAGTGAGCGGGGAGGACACCCTGTCGAGCGACGTCCGATGAAACAGTGGATGTTGAAGATTACTGCCTATGCCGATCGTCTGTTGGAAGACTTGGAAGAACTGGATTGGCCGGAAAGTATCAAAGATATGCAGAGGAACTGGATCGGAAAGTCAGAAGGAGCAGAAGTCACTTTTGAAGTGGATGGAACGGATGAGTCCTTCAACGTATTCACGACAAGACCCGATACGCTCTTCGGTGCAACGTATACAGTGCTTGCTCCAGAACACCCGTTGGTACAGAAAGTTGTGACTGTTGAGCAACAGGATGCAGTGAATCAATATGTAGAAACTTCCAAGAACAAAAGCGACCTGGAGCGTACGGATTTAGCTAAGGACAAGTCCGGCGTGTTTACCGGAGGATATGCCGTAAATCCGATTAACGGAGAAAAGCTTCCGATATGGGTGGCGGACTACGTATTGATGAGCTATGGCAGCGGCGCTATTATGGCCGTTCCGGCACATGACGAGAGAGACTATGAATTCGCCAAGAAGTTCGACTTATCCATCATCCCTGTATTGGAAGGTGGAGACGTTGAGGAAGAAGCTTATACAGGTGATGGAGCACATATTAACTCCGGTTTCTTGGACGGACTTGATAAAGAAGCAGCAATGACCAAAGCTATCCAATGGCTGGAAGAGAACGGAAAAGGAAAGAAACAGACGACTTATCGTCTGCGTGACTGGTTGTTCAGCCGCCAGCGCTACTGGGGAGAACCGATCCCTGTCATCCACTGGGAAGACGGATCCATCACGCCTGCGAAAGAAGAAGACCTTCCTGTACGTCTTCCGAAAACAAAAGAAATCAAACCGTCTGGAACCGGAGAATCTCCTCTTGCGAATATTGAGGACTGGGTGAATGTCGTCGATCCGGAAACAGGTATGAAAGGGCGCCGTGAAACAAATACCATGCCTCAGTGGGCAGGCAGCTGCTGGTACTACCTGCGTTATATCGATCCGGACAACAGCGAGAGCTTCGCAGACTATGAAGCCCTAAAGAAATGGCTTCCGGTCGATGTGTACATCGGGGGGGCAGAACACGCGGTTCTTCACTTGTTGTACGCCCGCTTCTGGCATAAAGTCCTTTACGACGCAGGGGTGGTACCTACAAAAGAACCGTTCCAGAAACTATTCAACCAAGGAATGATCCTTGGCGAGAATAATGAGAAAATGAGTAAATCAAAAGGAAATGTCGTCAATCCGGATGATATCGTTTATTCTCACGGTGCAGACACGTTGAGACTTTATGAAATGTTCATGGGTCCACTGGAAGCTTCCATTGCGTGGTCCGCAAATGGTCTGGATGGAGCGCGTCGTTTCCTTGATCGTGTCTGGAGACTTTATGTGAAGGATGGGTCCTTATCCGATGCCATTCAAGAAGGAGCCGCGAATGATGCTCTTGAGAAATCCTATCATGAGACGGTTATGAAAGTGACGGAAAACTTTGAGGCGCTCCGCTTCAATACAGGAATATCTCAAATGATGGTCTACATTAACGACAGCTACAAAGCGGATGTGCTGCCTAAGAGTTATATGGAAGGTTTTGTGAAGCTTCTGTCTCCTGTCGCCCCACACTTGGCGGAAGAGCTGTGGGAAAAACTGGGTCACACGGAAACAATCAGCTACCAACCGTGGCCGGATTTTGATGAATCCAAGCTGGTAGAAGACGAAGTCGAGGTTGTTATTCAAGTAATGGGTAAAGTCCGTGCGAAAATGATGGTAAACCCGGAAGCTTCTAAAGAAGAGCTTGAGAAAGAGGCGTTGGAGAACGAAGAAGTACAACAATGGCTGGAAGGGAAAACGGTTAGAAAAGTAATTGCTGTCCCTGGAAAGCTTGTCAATATCGTTGCGAATTAATGTGTGATTTATGGATGTCCCGGAATTTCCCGGGGCATCTTTTCTTTTGAAAACAGATATCTTGACTTTGAATTGGGATGATTTAGAATAAAGCTGCAACCTATCGATGAGGAGGAATATAAATGAAACATATTGAAGAAATTACTCCAGAAGAATTAGAAAACAAGCAAAAACGAAATGATGATTTTATCGCTATAGATGTCCGGGAAGACGAAGAAGTCGTAGAAGGAATGGTGCCTGATGCCAAGCACATCCGGTTGGGTGACATTCCGCAAGCAATTGATGGACTTTCCAAGAATCAGGAATACGTAATGATCTGCCGCTCCGGTCGTCGCAGCATGAATGCAGCAGAATTCATGCAAGAGAAAGGATTCACCAATGTTAAGAACATGAAAGGCGGCATGTTGGAATGGAGTGGAGAGCTTGTCTTTTAACAGGAAAGGGTAACCGCTAATGACAATTTTATATGGTTTTGTCCTGCTTTTACTTTTATGGTACGGATATCAGGTTTATAAGCGATCCATCGTTAAACCATACCGGGAGCACGGTGATCCGGAACTAGAATTCTGCATTATCGATATCAGGGATTATATCAGTGCATATCGATCCCCATATCCCGGAGCTGAGAACATCCCCCTCAGTTATCTTCCCCGTGTACTTAAAGGTCGCTTTGACTGTCAGGATGATATTCTGGTTGTCACGGATGATAAAAGAGCGGCGAAACTTGCAGCGAAAATGATTCGTAAGAACAAAAACACGGATGTTTACTATGTGAATTCTAAGGAAAGGTCTACTTTTTAGTGGGCCTTTCTCTATTTCTGTTGAGTTGATTAATATTTTAAAAAAACTATTGACTTTGTTTTGTGAGGGGTGTAGTATTGAGTACGTTGCTCATTTAAACAGCAACAAAATTCTAGATTTAAAGAATATTTAAACATTTTCTTTCAAACCTATTGACGAAACATCGGGGGACATGCTAGAATTTGTTTACTGTCGAATACGGCAGACATCGATCTTTGAAAACTGAACGAACCAACCAGTACGTCAAACATTCTTTCTATTATATAGAGAGAATTCAAACAAGCACATTCGGTGTGCAAAATGAGCAAGTCAA
>NZ_ANPF01000053.1:0-5673 GCF_000328325.1 Halobacillus sp. BAB-2008
GAATGACAGAGTCCAAAAAGGCCGCTTACCATACGCTTCACGAAGTATTGGTACAGCTAAGCCAATTGATGGCACCATATACACCATTCCTGGCTGATGATATTTATCATAACTTGACGGGTGGAAGCGTCCACCTCGCTTTCTTCCCGAAAGTGGATGAATCCGTTATGAATACACAGCTGGAAGAGGACATGGATGCTGTATTGCAGGTAGTTGAGCTTGCACGTGGAGTCCGTAACACAGAAGCTATTAAGACGAAGCAGCCTTTGTCTGAGCTAGCGGTCATTCCGGTTAATCCAGAGAAAGGAAAAGCTTTGGAAGAATACAGCTCCATCATCCGTGATGAAATCAATGTGAAGGATGTGGTAGTGAAGCAATCTTCTGAAGATCTGGTCCGTTATGACGTGAAGCTGAACTTCCGTGCTGCCGGTCCGGTGCTTGGAAAGAATGTCGGTCTTGTCAAAGGCTTCCTTGAGAAAATGTCCGAGGAAGAAGCAGCTCAAGTAGTACGGGAAGAGAAAGTCCTCGTTCCTACGGCGGATGGCGATGTGGAAGTGACAATGGATCTACTGAACGTAGAACGTGTCGCAGACGCAGGGCTGTCTATGGGATCGAACCAGGACTTCCATGTCGTTCTTGATACAACGATCACGGAAGAACTTCGTCTGGAAGGTATTGCTCGTGAAGTCATCCGTGCCATTCAGGATGAGCGGAAGAAGCAGGATCTCCCGATTGACCTTCGTGTCAATATCGCGTTGAGCGGGGATGCAGATGTTCAACAAGCCATCAAACAGAACGAATCGTTAATTCGTGAGAACGTACTTGTCAATGAATTGAACATGAAAGAACAAGAAGGTATGAAAGAGTACACCGTAGGAGAGAACCAGCTTAAACTCTCTATTCAGCAATAAAGAAAAAGCCCGGGGCCGTCCCCGGGCTTTTTCCAATTATACCGGCGGTTTTTTTGACTTTTGTGCATAGCTGTTTCAAAATAAGGGGTAGGTAAAGAGGTGAGACAATGGCGGAGAAAGTATCAAGTATTAAGTGGTTCGGGATGGCTTTGAAAGCACTGATTGTCCTTGCAAGTAACGAAGGGTTGTGCCCAAGCGGTAAGCTTGCTGAGAAGCTGGAATCCAAATCCGTTTTTCTTAGAAAAATATTGACCCATTTAGTAAAAGCCGAATTGATTCAGGCGAAAGAGGGACGAGATGGTGGTTATTCCCTAGTGAAGCGTCCAGAAGAGATTAAACTATCGGAAATCTATGAAGCGGTGAAGGCGGAAACGATTCCGAAAGATCTATTTGAAACGGACAGCAAAGATTGCTTCGTTCCGGAAACGCAGCTGACATTATCTGAACTAAGGGATGATATGGAAGACTGGATTCTGAATGGTTTGAGCGATCGAACGCTGGCGGACTATATAAAGCGGTAAAAAACGAGGCGGATAAGCCCTCGTTTTTTTTATACTTTAACAAGCAACTGTAATTGACAAAAGAACAGTTAAAAGATTATACTGTTCTTGTATTAAATACAGTTAATGAAGGAGATATATACAATGTCTGAAAAAACAATGAGTAAAGAAGATTACCTAAATAAAGCAAAAGATATGGGTCCGTCCAATGCAGCGCCGAAAGAACTGCCGGATACGGACTTCCTGACGGTGGCAAAAGAGCGCCGTTCCGTCCGCCACTATGATGCGGATTACAAAATAGACCGTGAAGAAATCAAGGAAATTTTGGAGACTGCTTCTCTTGCTCCTTCATCCAGTAACCTGCAGCCATGGCGCTTTCTGATTATTGAAGACCAGAAGGAGAAGGAACGTCTGCTTCCTATCGCTAATAATCAGCAGCAAATTGTAGACGCTTCTGTCGTAATCGCTGTGTTGAGCGATCGTAACGCCTATGAGAATGCTGGTCGTATCTATAATCAAATTGCAGAAAAAGGAAACATGCCGGAAGATGTGAAAGAGATGTACGTAAACAGCATCTATGACACGTACGGAAACTTTCCGCAGGAGCGCTTGACGAAGATTGCCAATATCGATGGCGGAATTATTTCCAACCAGCTTATGCTGGCTGCGAAAGCCAAAGGTTATGATACCGTTCCGATGGGAGGATACGATGTAGATCAATTCATGGAAGCTTTCCATGTGCCGGAAAACTTTGAATCTATCATGTTGATTTCTCTTGGTAAAGGAACAAAAGCAGGATTTGAGAAAACACGCCTGCCGATGGAAGACATTATGGAATGGAACCGTTATTAATCCTTGAGTAAAAAAGAAAACCGGATGCCCTCATGTGAATAGGGGGGCATCCGGTTTTTGTATATGCCGGCAAATAAGGAGAGGGAAAGCAGGATATGCTTGACTCTCCAGTGGATGGAGACATTATGATGGAAAACATTATGTGAAAGAAGGTGTTGTACCATGGCACATGCAGAAGTGCGTGACCATCCTATTTTCTCTCGGTCTTATTTGTACGTATATATTGTTATTCTAGGTTCTTTGAGTGCATTCGGACCACTAACGATCGATATGTACCTGCCGGCCCTGCCGACACTTGCTGATGATCTCGGCACGAGCGCGTCCATTGCTCAGCTGAGCCTGACTGCCTGTTTGATCGGTCTTGCTCTCGGTCAGTTGTTTGTCGGACCATTCTCTGATGCTAAGGGGCGGAAAGGCCCTCTCGTTTCGGCTCTGGTGATCTATACCAGTTCATCGCTGCTGTGTATGTTCGCTGGATCTGTCTGGGTGTTTATCGCCCTGCGTTTTGTCCAAGGTCTCTCCGGTGCAGCAGGTATGGTTATTTCCCGCGCCAGCGTGCGTGATTTGTTCTCCGGTCCGGAATTGACGAAGTTCTTTTCCCTGCTAATGCTTGTCAACGGTCTTGCGCCGATACTGGCTCCTGTTGCAGGGGGACAGTTACTCACAGTCATGTCCTGGCGAGGAGTCTTTGGCGTTCTGGCGGTTCTCGGTGCACTCATGTTTCTGGCGGTTCTCTTTGGACTTAAGGAAACACTGCCGGATACCAATAAAAAATCAGGTGGATGGAAAGAGGCGGTCTCAACATTCGGACTCCTGTTGAGAGATCGTATATTTACCGGCTATATGCTTACGCAAGGGTTCGTAATGGGATCGATGTTTGCTTATATTTCAGGATCCACGTTCGTCCTTCAGGATATATACGGTCTCTCCCCGCAAATGTTCAGTCTGGTATTTGCGATTAATGGATTTGGTCTGATCATCGCCACACAAGTCACAGGTCGACTTGCCGGTAAGATAAAGGAGAGCAGTCTGCTGCGATATGGTCTGGTGCAGGCGGTAGCCGGTGGGTTAGCATTGTTCCTTGCAATCTTTCTGTCCTTGTCCGTAATTTTTTTGTGTGTTGCTTTGTTCCTGGCTGTTTCAAGCGTAGGTATTATCAATACGACGGTCTTTTCCCTTGCTATGGAAACACAGGGGGAGCAGGCTGGCAGTGCATCCGCTCTGCTGGGGCTGCTGCCTTTCTTGATTGGAGCCGTAGTTTCCCCGCTTGTTGGGCTTGGGGACGGAACATCAGGCATGCCCATGGCTCTGGTAATCATCATTTGTGAACTGATTGCCGCTGCTGCTTTCCTGATTTTCGTTCGTCCGGCTGAGAGTAGTAAAGAGAGAACATCCGAATAAAGAAAACAACAATCCCCTGAACAACTGTTCAGGGGATTGTCTACTTATTTCCTGCGTACAACAGTGCCGGCATAACGATCATGAGGGAAAATGGCGCCGCCATCCGCTTCAAAGGATTCTTTGGATTTAATATAATCTATGGTGCTGATGGTATCTCTATAGCCGATCCTTTTTGCAATTACAGCCGATGTTAGTGGAAGCCCATCTGCATGTTCGAGTTTGAGTCCTGTCTTCTTGTAGCCGATCGTTTGGCCGGAGCGGCGTAGTTGGATGTACTCCAGCCCCCACATCATGAGGGTGGGAGTGACGATGGTATGGAATGCTTCGTTTTTTACCTTTTTACGTAGGAAATATTCCGCAGTGAGTGCTGCAGCAGTCGATATGGCAGTATCAATGAGGAATGCCTGCAGTCTTTTTTTTGTTAACGTCTCCATCAGGGCGGCACCTCTTCCATTTATTCGTTCTACGTTCGATTATAAACGAATGTCGAACGAAATGCCTCTATTATATAAGGCGTTCGTATCTACAGGAAGCGATGATTAGATGGGAGAGCGATTCAAACGATCCTTTTTTTATACTCGCTCCAGCATTCTGGAAAGGGCCTTCTTCGCATCATTGGCGATATACTTGTCAACGGTAATCCTGTTTATTTCCTGTCCTGCATCAAGTGCCTCAAGTGACCAGAGGAGGTGAGGGAGATCGATTCGGTTCATGGTAAGGCAGGGACACATATTCGGATTCAAAGAGATGATGTGTTTATCCGGATGGTCCTTGATAATTCGCTTGACGAGATTCATCTCGGTACCAATGGCAAAGGCGCTTCCGGGAGGGGCTTGTTCAATCGTTTGGATAATGAAGTTCGTGGACCCGGAAGAATCCGAACGGGCGACGACTTCCCTTGTACACTCCGGATGAACGATGATGTGCATCTCCGGGTGATCCTTTCGAACTTGTGCAATATTAGAGGTGGTGAAATTTTCGTGGACGGAACAATGCCCCCGCCATAAGATTACTTGTATATTACTCCAATCACCGTCAAAAAGCAGTGTTTCTTTCATTGGATCCCAAACAGCCATGTTCTCTAAAGGTACTCCTAAATCATAAGCAGTATTTCGCCCAAGGTGCTGGTCGGGTAGAAACAGGATACGTTGCTTTTGTGTAAACGCCCATTTCACCATTCCAGCCGCGTTCGATGAAGTTACCGTAGCTCCTCCATGCCGCCCGACGAATGCTTTGATCGCTGCTGTGGAATTCACATAGGTCAGTGGTAGAATCGAGTCCCCGAACACATCGTTCAGTTTCTCCCATGCTTTCTCCGTCTGCGCCTTTGTCGCCATGTCTGCCATTGAGCATCCAGCCCGCATATCTGGAAGATAGACGCATTGATGTTCCCCTGTCAAAATGTCTGCTGTTTCTGCCATGAAGTGAACACCTAAAAAAATGATCGACTCTGCTTCTTTTTGCAATGCGGACTGTTGAGCCAGAACGAGTGAGTCCCCCTTCGTGTCGGCGAATTGAATTACTTCGTCCTTTTGGTAATGGTGGCCGGGGAGGAACACTCTCGCCCCAAGTTTCTGTTTGACCGCAATCGCCCGATCTTCCAGCTCTCTCCTTGTCATTTCTTTATACATGGATGGAATAGAAGGTGTCTCAACAGCTAATTGATCGAATAAATTCATCGTTTCACTTCCTTTCCTGTGCAGGCATTTGCACTGATATCGACGGCCTGATACGAGTGGGTGAGCAGGCCGAGTGACAGGTAGTCCACGCCTGTGTTTCGGTATGTGTGAAGAGTATCCATTGTAATACCGCCGGATGCTTCTGTGATGATGTCCGGCGGTACCAAGCCGGCTAACGCGGCCACTTGTTCCGGTGTGCGGTTATCGAACATAATACAATCGACTCCTGCTTCTACCGCTTCCCGTACTTGTTCGGCGGATTCCGTCTCGACTTCAATTTTCACCATATGTCCGACTCGGTCTTTCAACTGCTTCACGGCAGTCTTGATG
>NZ_ANPF01000054.1:0-22870 GCF_000328325.1 Halobacillus sp. BAB-2008
TTTTAGGTGTTTCATATGGATATTTCTTCAAAAGTTGTTGTATTTTTAGAAAATTTAAAATAATATAGAAGTAACATACTAACCGGTAGGTATGTGTATCGATGAAGAGGGGGAAAAGTTATGCATTTACGTTTGACCGATGAACAGGAAATGGTCAGAAAAACAATACGAAAATTTGTGGAGAAAGAATTGATACCTCTTGAAAATGATGTGCTTAGAAATGAACGGGAAGGAAAGCCCAGTCTTCCTGCCGGGAAATTAGAGGAGCTGCAGCAGAAAGCGAAGGATGCCGGGTTCTGGGGCATAAATACCCCAGAAGAATATGGAGGAGCTGACCTCGGTCAGATGATGCTCGCCATCGTCATGATGGAGGTTTCCCGCACGTTCGTTCCGTTTCAGTTCGGTGGTTCTGCAGACAATATTCTTTACTATGGGAACGAAGAGCAAAAGGAGAAATACCTGCTCCCTACCATCAATGGAGAGAAGAAATCCTGCTTTGCCATGACAGAACCGGGGGCGGGATCGGATACGAGGAACATAAGGATGACGGCTGTGAAAGATGGAGACGGCTGGGTGTTAAACGGGGAGAAAACATTCATCACTGGTGGAAACGAAGCGGATTTCGTCATGGTCATCGCCATCACGGACAAAGAGCTTCACCAAACGTCCAACGGCAGGGAAGGAGTCACCTGCTTTATTGCTGACCGCGATATGGGGTGGAAGTCTGAATATATTCACACGATGGGAGAATGGGGACCGGCGGGGCTTGTTTTCGACAATGTACGTGTCCCGGAAGAAAATATTCTCGGTGAACTTCATAAAGGATACGACCTCGGCTTGGAATGGATTGGCTTCGCCCGCTGGATCGTTGGAGCACGGGCGGTCGGCGCAGCAGAACGTCTTCTCAATATGGCAATCGACTACGCCAATGAGCGGGAAACCTTTGGTAAGCCGATTTCAACGAGACAGGCGATCCAGTGGCAGATTGCTGATTCCGCAGTAGAGATTGAGGCGGCGAAGTGGCTGGTGTTAAACGCTGCGTTCACGCTGGATCAGGGGGAAGATAACAGACATTATGCTTCGATGGCCAAACTGTATGGGGCTAACATGGGAAACAACGTTATCGACCGCGTCTTACAGATCCATGGCGGCATGGGGTATACGAAGGAACTGCCGATTGAGCGCTGGTACAGAGAAGCGAGGCTTTGGAGGATTTACGACGGAACAGATGAAATTCAAAGGCTGATCATATCTCGAAATTTACTTAAAGGGCATGTGAAAATTGGATAAAGGAGGGGAAGCAGCATGGCGGATAGATTTAAGGATCGTGTCGCTTTTGTTACCGGTGGAAGCCGCGGGATCGGCAAGGGTATTGCCAAACACTTAGCTGTGGAAGGCGCAAAAATCGCTGTCATCGATATTAATGAAGAAGCGCTGCAGGAAGTAGAAGCAGAATTTAAAGAAGAAGGACTTGAGCTGTACACGAAAGTCGCGGACGTCAGTGATTTCAGCCAGGTGGAAGATGCGATGCAGGAAGCCTATAAGCGCTTTGGATCGATCGATATTCTTGTCAACAATGCTGGTGTAATCAAAGATAATATGCTGTTTAAAATGACAGCAGAGGACTGGGATACAGTCATGAACGTTCATTTGAAAGGGTCGTTCAACGCTGCCAAAGCTGCACAAAAGTACATGGTTGAAAGTAAATACGGAAGAATTATAAACATTTCCTCCACGTCTGCATTAGGAAACCGGGGACAGGCAAACTATGCCACAGCGAAAGCCGGCCTGCAGGGGTTTACAAAAACGCTTGCCATTGAGCTTGGAAAATTCGGTATTACCGCAAATGCCGTTGCGCCGGGATTCATCGAAACAGAAATGACGAAGCAGACGGCTGAAAGGGTAGGAATTTCTTTTGAAGAAATGATTCGCTTAAGCGTTCAGAA
This sequence comes from Halobacillus sp. BAB-2008, assembly GCF_000328325.1. NCBI lineage: Bacteria > Bacillati > Bacillota > Bacilli > Caryophanales > Bacillaceae > Halobacillus > Halobacillus sp. BAB-2008. Next base: position 1,947 of record NZ_ANPF01000054.1, read on the forward strand.
TATACCGGTAGGCCGGAGCGGGCATCCAGAAGATATTGCGAACGCAGTGGCGTTTTTCGCTGACGAAAAATCTTCGTTCGTAAGCGGGCAGGTCATCTATGTCGCCGGTGGCCCGAGGAACTAAAAGGAGGATACCTATGTTTAAACATGCGGTCGGAAAGAAATCCGAAAAAGTGAAGAACACGGTAGAGCGGGGAGCGGTCATCAAGTTCGCCGAGGCAATCGGTGACCCTCATCCTGTTTATTTGGATGATGTCGCTTACACGCGTAATATTGCCCCACCTACATTTCCGAGAGTGTTTGATTATGGAAGCGTGAAGGGTCTGGATCTTCCCGCTAAAGGGCTTATCCACGGAGAGCAGCACTATCATTATGAGCGCCCGCTGTTCGTCGGGGAGGAAGTGCTCTGTTATACGGTCATCGAAGATTATTACGAACGGAGCGGCTCCAGCGGCAATATGGGATTCTTAAAAGTGAAAAAGTATGGAGAGGACTTGGAAGGTCGTTTGATTTTCTCAGAAGAGCAGACAGCGATCATTACAGAAGCGGTCAGGAAGGAGATGCGCGTATGACGAATTGGAAAGCTGGGGAAACCCTCGATACGGTGACGATGAAACCGGTAACGAGGCTGGATTTGATCAAGTATGCAGGAGCATCCGGCGATTACAATCCGATCCACACGATCGATAAGGAAGCGGAAAGGGCAGGACTTCCGGGGGTGATCGCTCACGGCATGTGGACGATGGGGAATTTGTCCAAGCTGTTTACTCCTTACTATGACCAAGGCTTCATCCAGGATTATTCCATCCGCTTCAAGGGCATGGTGTTCCTTGGTGATGTGCTCACCCTTCATGCGGAAGTGGAAGAGGATACGGAAGAGAAGACTACGTTCCGCGTGTATGCAAGGAATCAGAAAGAAGAAGATGTCATCAAAGGGAATGTTGTATTTTGTAAGCGTTTAATAGAAGCGCCTATTCATTAAGGAGGATGTTATATGTACTTTGAACATTCCGATAAGGTAAAAGCCTTGCAGGAGAAGTTGAAGGAATTCATGGATACACATATCTACCCGAACGAAGCGATCTATGAAGAACAGCTTGGAAAACAGGATCGTTTCGAAAACATTCCGCCAATCATGGACGAATGGAAGCAGAAGGCCAAAGAAGCAGGGCTTTGGAACTTGTTCTTACCGGACAGCGAATATGGAGCAGGTTTGACGAACATGGAGTATGCTCCACTGTGTGAAATTATGGGACGTTCCTTCGTCGGACCGGAAGTGTTCAACTGTGCGGCACCTGACACAGGTAACATGGAAGTGCTCGTCCGATACGGAACGGACGAGCAGAAGAAGCAGTGGCTTGAACCGTTATTAAACGGAGAGATCCGTTCCTGTTTCTCGATGACCGAGCCGGATGTTGCTTCATCGGATGCTACGAATGTGCAGACGAGTATCACGAGGGTCGGGGATGAATATGTCATCAACGGAACGAAATGGTGGTCCTCCGGAGCAGGAGATCCTCGTTGTAAAATCAGCATTTTAATGGGTAAAACGGACCCCGATGCACCGAAGCATGAGCAGCAGTCGATGATTCTTGTCCCACTGGATACAAAAGGCGTCACTATCAAACGGATGCTTCCGGTATTCGGTTATGACCATGCGCCTCACGGTCATGCGGAGATAGAATTCAAGGATGTGCGCGTTCCGGCCACTAATTTGCTTTGGGGAGAAGGAAAAGGATTTGCCATCGCACAAGGCCGTCTCGGCCCGGGACGTATTCACCACTGTATGCGCACAATCGGTGCAGCAGAACGCGCGCTTGAACAGATGTGTGCACGTGTTCAGGAACGTACAGCGTTTGGAAAGAAAATCGCGGATCAAGGAGTTGTTCGGGAATGGATCGCTGATTCACGGATAGAAATCGAACAGGCCCGTCTTTTGACACTGAAGGCTGCGTACATGATGGATACAGTTGGAAACAAGGAAGCAAAATCGGAAATCGCCATGATCAAAGTAGTGGCACCCGACATTGCCTTGAATGTCATCGACAGAGCCATCCAGGCTTTCGGTGCTTCCGGTGTCAGTGAAGATCAGTCCCTTGCCGCAAGCTGGGCCAACATCCGCACCCTTCGTCTTGCGGACGGTCCGGATGAGGTACACCGGCGTGCGGTAGCGAAGTATGAACTGCAAAAAGCTTCAAAGAGGAGCGAAGTCCATGCACGCTAAAGACCTTTTCGATTTAAGCGGCAAAGTAGCCGTCGTTACCGGAGGTGGTCGCGGGCTTGGGAAGCAGATCGCGCTTGGCTTGGCCGAGTCAGGTGCACATGTCGTCGTTTGTTCAAGGAAACTAGAGCCCTGTGAACAAGTGCGTGATTTGCTTAAAAAAGAAGGGGTCGATGCGCTGGCGTTCGAGTGCGACGTAACAGATGCTTCCAGCATTCAGCATGTGGTCGATCAGACCGTGGATCATTTCGGCCGCATTGATATTTTGGTCAATAACAGCGGGGCGACCTGGGGAGCACCAATGGAAGAAATGCCGCTTGCAGCCTGGCAGAAGGTCATGGATGTGAACGTCACAGGAACGTTCCTCATGTCCCAGGCCGTAGGAAAAATAATGCTGGAACAAGGAGAAGGAAACATTATTAACATCGCTTCCGTAGCTGGAATGAAAGGGTCTGATCCGGAACAAATGGATACAATCGGTTACAACTCAAGCAAAGGTGCCGTCCTTACGTTTACAAAAGATCTTGCCGTCAAATGGGGTCCCCGTGGTATCCGCGTTAATGCGATTGCACCTGGATTCTTCCCGACGAAAATGTCCAAGGTTCTGATGGAGCGGGGAGAGGATACGTTTCTTAATCGGACGCCTCTGCGGAAGTTCGGCGGCGATGATGATTTGAAAGGAACGGCAATATTCTTAAGTTCACGGGCGTCGAACCATATTACAGGGGATGTCGTCATCATCGATGGTGGTTCTCATGCTATGTGACATTTTCGAAGGGAGTGGAGTAATTGGGGAATAGAGATGCAGTGATCGTATCAGCAGTCCGGACGGCCATTGGAAAGCAGGGAGGTTCTCTTGCAACCGTACCGGCGCATGTTCTTGGCGCAGAAGTTATTAAGGAAGCCGTGAAGCGTGCGAAAGTCAATCCCGAACAGATTGAAGACGTCATTTTCGGTAATGTTTTGAGCGGGGGAGGAAATATTGCCAGATTTTCCGCCCTGCAGACAGGGTTATCAATGAAAATCCCCGGATTGACGGTGGACCGCCAGTGCGGGTCCGGGGTGAATGCTATTCACTTAGCTGCTCAAGCCATTAGATCTGGAGACGGAGATGTATATGTCGCTGGGGGAACAGAAAGCATGAGCAGGGCTCCTTATCTGATGGATCGGCCGGAGCGTCCCTACAGTCCTGTCCCCCCATCGTTCCGATCCTCACAGTTATCGCCGAAGGAGATTGGAGATCCACCCATGGGAATCACGGCAGAAAACCTTGCCGAACAGTACAATATATCCCGGGAGGATCAAGATGCGTTTGCCCAGCGTAGTCAGGAGCGGATGGGGCTGGCCATGGCAGAAGGGCGGTTCGATGAACAGATTGTACCTCTTCACATTCCAGTGCGGAAAGGTGAACCGGTCGAATTTAAACAGGATGAACATCCACGACCGTCCTCAACGATTGAGGGGATGGCGAAGCTGAAGCCTGCATTTGCTCAAGGGGGCAGTGTGACGGCAGCGAACAGTTCCGGGTTGAACGATGCCGCTGCTGCATTAACCCTTATGTCGCGTGAAAAAGCGGAGGCGGTTGGAGTGGAGCCGCTCGCAAAAATTGTTGCCTGTACGGTTGCCGGCGTTGACCCTAACATTATGGGGATAGGTCCGGTTCCCGCCACACAAAAAATCATGGAGCAGACGGGATTATCACTGGCTGACATGGATGTCATTGAAATTAATGAGGCGTTCGCAGCCCAGGTTCTTGCCTGTCAGGCGGAATTGAAAATGAATATGGAGAAGGTGAACGTTAACGGCGGAGCCATTTCTCATGGCCATCCACTCGGTGCGACCGGAGCGATCCTGACGACGAAAGCAGCCTATGAGCTGAAACGCATCGGTGGAAGATATGCGTTGATCACGGCTTGTATCGGAGGCGGCCAGGGGATATCGATGATCATCGAACGTGATTGACGAAATCCGTCGCTTTTTCCCGATTTAGGAATGTTATAATTTATATCATCCCTAAACGAGAGGATCGTGTTTTTCTATGCGAGATAAAATCATTCATACCAGTATCCACCTTTTTGATGAAAAAGGATTTACCGAAACGTCTCTGCAGGAAATCGTGGAAGAGATCGGTGTAACAAAAGGTACCTTTTACTATTATTTCAAAAACAAACAGGAGCTTTTGACGGTCATCCATTTGGACTTCATTGAATTTCTTTTGCGGAACCAGGAGGAGATTCTGCATGACGTCTCGAAAGATAGCAAGCAAAAGCTCCGCAGCATGATCTATATGAGTATCCACAGCATTAAGGATCGAAAGCAGAGTGCCCGAATCTTTTTCCGTGAAATGCGGAATCTGGGTCCGGATTACTTGGAACCGATTATTGAAAAGAGGGACCAGTTCCGGGTGAATGTCCAAAAGGTAGTCGAGGAAGGAATCTCGAACGGGGAGTTCGAGGAAGGGATGAATCCGGATATGGTGACACGTGGAATTCTTGGTATGACGAACTGGAGCTATTATTGGTTTGATCCAACCGGGAAAGTTTCTGAGGAGGATCTCACTTCCATTTATCTTGAAATGATTTTGAACGGAATTGCAAAATCCTGATAGCTCTTTAAGAGCTATCGCCATAACATACTGACTAGTCAGAAGGGTGAGGAAGTGGAGCATGAGAGTAAAGTGAGGGTCCGTTTCTGCGAGACGGATATGGCTGGACACGTCAATAATACGAGCTACTTCATCTACTTGGAAGAGGCACGGGGAAAGTTCTTTCAAGATATTTTCCCGAGCCACTTGAATACAGTTGGAACGTTCATCCTTGCAACAACGACGTGCGATTTCGTCAGCCAGGCCTATTTCGGACAGCCGCTTATTGTCCAGTCCTGGGTATCTGATATCGGCAACAGCAGTTTTTCCTTCGGGCATCGGATCATCGTCGAAGGAACAGAGGAGCTGGTAGCGAAAGCGAGTGCCGTCATTGTTCATTTCAATTATGATAAGCAAATAAGTGAACGGATTCCCGATGAGCTTCGCCTTTTACTTGACGATTGTCTTATGACGGAAAGGAGTGGGAGCCGTGGGAAGATTTGATTCCACAGTCGCCGTCGTGACCGGAGCCGGCAGCGGAATCGGAGCAGCGACTGCTATGAGACTGGCTGAAGAAGGAGCGGTTGTGGTCCTTGTAGGACGGACGACTTCCAAGCTTGAGCATGTGGCAGCGGATATTCAGGAAGCGTTCGGAGCGCGAAGAGCTTCGATTTATCAAGCAGACGTTTCCGAAGAGGAGCAGGTAGCTGGGCTTGCTGCTTTTCTCTACGAAACATATGGGAACGTGGATGTTCTGGTTAACAACGCGGGAACCTCCGGGAAATCTTCTATTCTGGAAATGGAAGCGTCGGAATGGGACCGCATTCAGGACGTGAACCTGAAGAGTGTCTTCCTCGTATCGAAGGCATTGGCACCACTGATGATGGAGAAGGAAAGTAGAAAACGGTCGATTGTGAATGTTGCTTCTTTGTCCGGACATAAGGCAGGAGCGAAAATTCCGCATTACAGTTCATCAAAAGCCGCGGTCATCAATTTTACGAAAGCGCTGGCATTGGAGTTCGCAGATTCCGGTGTACGCGTCAATTCCGTTTCTCCCGGATTTGCAGTGACATCGATGACCGAAGAAGGGTTGAAAAATGAAAAATTTGAGAAGTCTATTCAACGTCATACGGCATTGAAAAGGGTAGGAAAACCGGAAGAGATTGCAGCCGTCATCTGCTTTGCAGCTTCCGAAGAAGCATCCTATATGACAGGCACCGATTTGCTGGTCGATGGAGGATGGATGATCAGCTGAATTTTCGTCCCGTTTAGAAAGCGCTTACAGAAAAGTCTTGTGAAAAAGGAAGAAGGAGGACTATGTATGCACACGAAACATTATGAATTCTGGCCTAAGCTTACGAAGTCACTGACCATTCCGGAAACCTCGATATATGAAAACCTGCAAGTGTCCGCACGCCGATATCCGAAGCATGCGGCCATTTCTTATTATGGCACGACTATACCGTATGAGAAGCTGCTGGGGGAAGTTGATGCCCTTGCCGGATATATGCAGAGAGAGTGGGAGGTCAAAAAAGGGGATAAAATCCTTTTATTGATGCAGAATGCCCCTCAGTATATCGTCAGTTTTTTTGCCATTCTGCGTACAGGAGCTGTTGTCGTTCCCATCAATCCGATGTTGAAAGCAGATGAGCTCGCGTTTTATGTAAAAGACGGAGCCATTGAGCACGCCATTGCAGGTCAGGAGCTTATGTCCGTCGTGGAACCGCTGCTAACATCTACGACTTTACATAGCATTCTGTCTGCGGCGTATTCCGATTATCGCGGGAAGAAGGATGAAGAACTCCAGCCGCAGGAAGTAACAGCAGAGAAAAGGGTATTCGAATCGGAAGCGATTACGCTCTGGAGCGAAGCTCTGGAGCGGGAGCATACACCGATAGATGTCGATGTCTGCGCAGAAGATCTTGCCGTCATGCCTTATACTTCGGGAACGACAGGGCTGCCGAAAGGATGTATGCATACGCATCGTACGGTTCAGGCAAATACACTCGGTGCCTTCTATTGGTCCAGGACGACGATGGATTCCAAGTCGCTCGCGACGCTTCCATTCTTCCATGTTACAGGTATGGTCCACAGTATGCTTATGCCTGTCTATAGTGGCAATACCGCAGTCGTAATGACGCGGTGGAACCGGGAAATGGCAAGACGGACGATCAGAGATGAAGCATGTACGCAATGGGTGACAATCAGCACAATGCTTGTTGATTTTCTTGCCAATCCGGAAGTGAAAGCAGAGGATTTGACCACTCTCTACGCCATCTCCGGCGGAGGAGCATCCTTTCCAAAAGCGCTTGGTGAAAAACTGTACAAGCTTACCGGCCTCGAATTTGTTGAAGGATACGGTTTGTCCGAAACAATCGCCCAAACCCATTTTAATCCACCGGATCGTCCGAAGATGCAATGTCTCGGTATTCCATCGTTCAATGTGGATGCGAGAATTATAGATCCTGCGACCTTGGAGGAGGTCGGGACGGGAGAAGTCGGTGAAATCGTTGTGAACGGTCCACAAATCATGGTCGGGTATTACAATCGTCCGGAGGAGAACGAGCATGCGTTTCTTGATATGGACGGAAAGAGCTTTTTCCGAACGGGGGACATCGGCCGGATGGATGAGGAGGGCTATTACTTTATCGTCGATCGACTGAAACGAATGATCAATGCTTCAGGGTATAACGTATGGCCGACAGAGGTGGAATCCGCTCTCTATGATCATCCCGCTGTCCAGCAGGCCTGTGTCGTCGGTGTACCGGATCCGCGTAAAGGAGAAAATATCAAAGCGTTCGTCATTCTGAACGAATCCTACGAAGGTGATATTACAGAAGAAGAAATCATTGCATGGTCGAAAGAGAGAATGGCCGCTTATAAATATCCGCGGATGATTGAATTCATCCAGGAACTTCCGATGACCAACAGCGGAAAGATTTTGTGGCGGAAACTGCAGGAGGATGAACGCAAAAAGGTCGAAGCCAATCAAGAATCCTGAACACCGATGCCCCGGGCGGCCGGGGCATATGCTTAAAAATCGAGCGTAAAGGGGAAGTTTCATGGATATTCTGATGCAACAGTTGTTCAATGGCTTGACAATCGGAAGTGTCTACAGTCTGGTTGCCCTTGGTCTCACCCTTGTTTACGGTATTCTTCATATTCCTAACTTTGCTCACGGTGCATTATATATGCTCGGGGCGTATGTCACTCTGACTATGATGCTGCTTTACGGTGTCCATTACTGGGTTGCTATGGCCGTCTCCGTCCTCGTTGTCGGTCTGCTTGGTGTACTGATGGACCGGATTGTATTTCATCCGCTCCGTAACGCCCCGCCGATCCATGACAAAATTGCCGCCATCGGAATCCTGTTATTTTTGGAAGCTTTCGCTCAATTAATTTGGGGAGCAGATTACCGCACGATGGTTACCCCATATGGGCAGGTCGTCGATATTTTTGGAATGACGGCGACGGTGCAGCGGGTGCTGATCAACGTTGGTGCCATTGTTGTCATGGTCCTCCTCTATTTGTTCCTGAAAAGACATACGTCGGAGCGACGATTATCGCGATGGCTCAGAATCGGGAAGGGGCACACCTTGTCGGTATCAACACAAACAAAGTTGCCATGCTGACGTTCATGATCTCAGGCGCGCTTGCCGCCATTGCTGCTTCCTTGTCTGCACCGATTAACCTCGTTTTTCCGGGAATGGGCCACCTCGTTATATTGAAGGCATTTGTCATTATTATCATCGGTGGTATGGGCAGCGTCCCGGGGGCGATTCTCGGCGGCTATATTCTTGGCTTTACCGAGAGTCTCGGTGCAACCTATATATCCAACGATTATAAAGACATTATCGCGTTTCTGCTTCTGGTCGCCATCTTGTCCATCAAGCCTAAAGGTTTATTTGCAAGGGAGGGATTTTGATTGGGAGCGCTTCTTAAACAACGGGGCTGGATTATTGGGTTCATCCTCGTCGCTGTTTTGTTTCCCTTCGTTCTGAATAACGGTTATTTCCTTCATGTATTGACTTTGGCCTTCATATGGATGATTGCGGTCTATGGGTTGAACCTGCTCGCTGGTTATACGGGATATCTGTCCCTTGCCCATGCCGGCTTCTTCGCTGTCGGAGCTTATGCTCTGGGACTCCTCACGGTCAAGGCAGAACTCAACTACTGGCTGTCTCTTCTGCTTGCCTGCCTGATTACCAGTGCCATCGGCTGTCTCGTCGGATTAATTGCTCTCCGGACGAGAGAACACTTCTTTGCGATCTACACGCTTTGTGTCGGTTACATCATCTACCTTGTCATTGATAAATGGGACAGTCTCACAGGCGGTGTCCGCGGTTTGATTGGAATCCCCGCCCCCTCCGCAATTGGACCATTGTCATTTGACACACCACTCTCTCAATATTACTTAATCCTATTTTTTCTTTTACTCACCATACTCGTTATGTACCGCATCGTACACTCGCTGACCGGCCGTACTTTTATAGCCATCCGTAATGGGGAGGATCTTGCAAAAACTATCGGTATTTCGACCATGAAGAATAAGCTGATTGTCTTTGTCCTGTCTGCCTTCTTTGCTGGATTTGCCGGTGCTCTCTATGCATCTTTCATTCGATTCATAGGTCCTGATATTGGCTATATGACGGTCATCTTCGACTTGTTGACGTACATGCTTGTCGGCGGGATCGGCACTTTAGCAGGACCGATAGTCGGTACGTTTCTCATCGTAGCCCTGTCCCAGTCGCTTCAATTTCTGCAGGATTATCGAATGCTGATCTTCGGTCCACTCCTCACCCTGTTAATCATTTTCTATCCGAGGGGGATTGCCGGAGCTTATATGGACTGGCGCGTAAAGATGGGGTCGAAGAAGCGGTCGGAAACGAAAAGGCGCCAAGCGTATTTCGACCCACAGGAAGAAGAATCGGAACAAAAAGTGAAGGAGGGATGAGGATGTTAATGGAAACGAAGGGGCTGACGAAACGCTTCGGAGGCCTTGTCGCTGTCAATGAAGTGGACTTCACAATTGAAGCAGGGAAAATCAATGCCATTATCGGTCCGAACGGTGCCGGGAAATCGACATTCTTCAATTTGTTAAGCGGGACCTATACACCGAGTACCGGTCAAGTATTCTACAAGGGAGAAGATATTACAAAGCTGCCTCCGAACAGGATTGCGAAGCTCGGAGTGGCACGAACCTTCCAAACCACTAATTTATTTGAACAGGCAACGGTGCTTGATAACGTCATTGTTGGACATCGTCTGAGAACGAATTCCAATCTGTGGGATGCCATTCTCCGAACGAAGCGATTCCACAGAGAGGAGAAGAAGTGTCGGGATAAGGCGATGGAAGTCCTGGAGTTTGTCGGACTGACGGACGTCCGCGACAAAGTTGCGGGAGGAATATCCCAGGAAGAAAAGAAACGTGTCGCTTTTGCTCTGGCACTCGCTACCGACCCGGAAGTGGTTTTTCTCGATGAACCGACCGCAGGTATTAACCCCGGGGAGACGGAGGGCCTGGCAGAGCTCATGCAGAAAATGGTCAAACGTGGTATTACTGTCTGTCTGATTGAGCACAAAATGAAGATGATTATGAAACTTGCAGGCAAAATCATGGTGTTGAATTACGGCGAGAAGATTGCGGAAGGGACAGCTGATGAAGTAATGAATAACCAAGCTGTCATCGAAGCCTACCTGGGAGGGAGTGCCAGTGCTTGAACTGTTGGATGTGACTGTGAAATATGGCGATCTTGCCGCTGTCGAACATGTCAATCTCCGCGTAGCGGAAGGGGAACTCGTTGTGCTCCTCGGTTCGAACGGTGCGGGGAAAAGCACTACTTTCCATACGGTGAGCGGACTTCATAAACCGAGCACCGGTACAATTCTGTTTGAAGGAAAACCCATTCAAGGGACAGCTCCGGATAAAATTGTCCGTTCCGGTATTGTTCAGTGTGCGGAAGATCGAAAACTTTTTCCGCAAATGTCTGTGAAAGAGAATCTTGTAATGGGAGCATATGTGCACAGGAGAAAGCGGAAACAGGTTCAACAATCTTTGGAAGAAGCCTATGAGCTCTTTCCGATCCTTCGCGATAAGAAGGAAGATGCTGCCGGATCACTCAGTGGAGGACAGCAGCAGATGCTGGCCATTGGACGGGCTATGATGGCGAAGCCTAAGCTTCTGCTTCTAGACGAGCCATCCATCGGACTCGCACCGCTCATTGTCGAGCAAATGTTTGACGTCATCCGGAAGATTAATAAGGACGGGACAACGGTGCTGCTTGCGGAACAGAATGCCTATGCAGCTTTGAAGATTGCGGATCGCGGCTACGTATACGAAAGCGGCAGAGTTGTTGTCCAAGGAACGGCGGAAGAACTGCTGGCCAACGATACCGTAAGAAAAGCATATATTGGTGCGTAATCACAAGTCAGTTAAAAACCATAGGAGGATTATACGATGAAATCTATGAAACTATCGGTTTTGTTCGTGATGTTGGCGATGATGATGGTTATGGCAGGATGTATTGATAACCCGTCCACCCAGTCGGGAGGAGAAGGAGAGGCAGATGCAAAAACGAATGAGCCGGAAGTGAAGGACGGGGAGGAAGTCGTCCATATCGGATACAGTGGTCCTTTGAGTGGTCCTGCGGCCTACTATGGGGAAAGAACCTTGAACGGGCTTTCGATGGCAGTGGATGAAATTAATGAGAACGGTGGTTTTGAAATCGATGGACAGACGTATAAGTTCAACGTCGTTGCTCTCGACGACAAATACCTCCCGAACGAAACGGCAGCGAACGCTAAACGCATGCTTCAGGAGAATGACACACCGATCATTTTCTCTCCTCACAGCGGTGGAATCAAAGCAATGCAGGTCTTCAATGAAGAGGAAAATTTCTTAGTAGCCGCCTATTCCAGTGAGCCGGACATTACAGCAGCAGGCAATGAACTGACGGTAAGAATTCCGCCCAGCTATGATGGCTATTTGGAGCCGTTCACTAATTATGCCATGGAGAACCATGGGAAGAAGCTCGCAGCACTCCCTGCAGCGACACAATACGGAAAAGACTGGACGGAAGCACTTGTTCCTTACTGGGAGGAGCAGGGTGGCGAGGTCGTCTACAACTCCTCCATCGATTTCACAAAAGATACGGATTTCTTCACACTCGTGACAAATGCGCTGAAGGAAGATCCGGACGTACTCTTTATCGGAGGACCTTCGGAACCGACGGCGAAAGTAGCCAAGCAGGCAAGAGAGCTTGGTTTTGAAGGCGGATTCCTTGTCATGGACCAGGCGAAGTTCGATGAGATGAAAGTCGTTACAGAATCCTATGACATGTTGAACGGTTCTGTCGGAGTGCTTCCATTAGTAGATTCTGATTTTCCGGGTACGGCTGAATTCATAGAAAAATATGAAGCTGAACATGGGGAAACACCTGGATCGGAGGCCGGCTATCACTATGTTGCCACGTATATTTTTATGGAAGCAATGAAAGCAGCAGGCAGTGTCGATAATCCTGAGGCAATCCGGGAAAATATGCAGAAAGGTCTGGAAGCACTGCCGGAAGAGAAGCAGGTTTATACCATTGTTAAGTTGGATGAGAACGGTGGCTTCCATACCAATCTTCGTATCGGTGTCATTGAAGAGGGCAAAGTTGTCGACCTGGCTGTAGAATGACGGGATGGCCGGTTTTATCAGTAGACTGATAGACCGGCTTTTCCCTATATAGAAGGCAGAAAAAGGAAGGGAGAGCGGCAGATGGATTTCACCTTGGGAAAAGACGTGGAATTATTGAAGAAAAACGTCAGAGAATTTGTCCAGTCGGAAGTGGAAGCGGCAGCGGCAGTCATCGAAAAAGAAGACAGGATTCCCGATAAGATCTTGGAAGCTTCCAAACAGATGGGCTTGTTTGGTTTGAGTATACCGGAAGCCTATGGAGGACTTGGCATTGGAATGGTCGGTAAGTGTGCACTTTATGAAGAAATTGGAGCGACACACAACGGTTATACCACGATGATCGGTGCGCATACGGGTATTGGAACAGTGGGCATTGTCGAGATGGGAAATGATCTTCAGAAAGAAAGGTATCTTCCCTCTATGGCAAGGGGGGATTCGATTGGCGCATTCGCCCTTACCGAGCCGAGTGCCGGTTCCAACGCCTCCAATTTGAAGACGACAGCCGTCAAACATGGCGATACGTATCTGTTAAACGGAACGAAGCACTATATAACAAACGCACCTATTGCGGATGTGTTCACGGTAATGGCTGTGACTGATCCGGAGAAAGGAGCGAAGGGAATTACGTCGTTCCTCATACAGAAGGATTTTCCGGGCTTTCACGTAGGGGCAGTAGAACCGAAGATGGGGCTTCACGGCTCCCAGTCGGCGGAAGTCATTATGGAAGATTGTGAGGTGCCGGAAGCGAATGTTCTTGGAGAAATCGGTCAAGGTTATGTCAACGCGCTTAAGATACTTGCCAATGGCCGGGCAGGGCTGGCTGCAAGGAATCTCGGCTCCTGTCAAAAGCTGCTCGACTTATCGATGCACTATACCCGGGAACGGGAACAGTTCGGCGTTCCAATCATTGATCATCAAGCAGTAGCTCATATGGTCTCGGAAATGGCGGTGGAAATAGAAGCACTTCGCGCACTGACCTACAAAGTTGCCTGGATGGTCGATCAAGGACAGAAGGTGATCAAGGAAGCTGCCATGCTTAAGTTATATGGATCCGAGGTCTACAACCGCGTCGCTGATAAAGCGGTACAAGTCCATGGCGGGATTGGATACATATCCGATTACCCGATCGAACGATTTTACCGTGACGCCAGGATTACAAGAATATATGAGGGAACCTCTGAAATTCAGAAAAACATCATTGCGGGACAATTGAAGAAGGAATATGCCAGGTAGGAGGAATGAGATGGAAGACGTCGTCATTGTCAGTGCTGTCCGAACCGCAATCGGCCGATACGGGGGAGCGTTGAAAGACCAGCCCTCCTCAAGCCTAGCAGCGACTGTCATTAAAGCTTCTCTGGACCGTTCGGGAGTGGGAAAAGATCAAGTCGACGAGGTGATTTTTGGAGAAGTCAGGCAGACAACGGAAGCCTCCAATGTCGCAAGGGTCGCAGCTCTGCGTGCAGGAATTCCGGAAGAATCTCCCGCCTATACGATCAACCGCTTATGTGCTTCCGGTCTGCAGTGTGTCGCTTCCGCCGTCCAGCAAATCCTTTTCAAGCAGGCGGACATCGTTGTGGCAGGAGGAACGGAAAGCATGAGCAGGTCACCAATATATCTTAGAAACGCAAGGTTTGGGGGCGACCGGACACACCTTGTCGACTCCAATACAGAAGCAGGGCAGCAACCTCATGAACTATATGGAAGTGGTCTTGGGATGGGGGTGACAGCGGAAAATGTCGCAGAGCGCTACGGTATTTCACGAAAAGAACAGGATCAGTTTGCTGCGGAAAGCCAGCGGCGGGCTGGAAGAGCTGTCAGCAATGGGAAGTTTAAGAATGAGATTGTTCCGGTTTCTTTAAATAAGCGGGGAGGTACCAGTATTTTTGAAACGGATGAATATCCACGTCCGGAGACAACGGAGGAGAAACTAGCCGCATTACCGACCGTTTTTAAAGAAGGCGGCACCGTAACAGCCGGAAATGCCTGTGGTCGTAATGATGGTGCAGCTGCACTAATTATGATGCGCGCATCAAAGGCTGAGGAGATGGGGCTGACTCCTCTCGCACGGGTTGTGGATTGGGCTGCTTCGGGAGTGTCGCCGGAGATTATGGGGATCGGCCCGATACCTGCCGTTATGAAGCTTCTGCAAAGGACAGGGAAGAGAATGGAAGATATCGGCTTATTCGAACTGAACGAAGCGTTCGCCTCTCAATCCCTTGCTGTCATACAGGAACTCGGACTGGACAGGGAACGCGTCAACGTCAATGGAGGAGCCATCGCCTTAGGTCATCCAGTCGGTGCCAGCGGCGCGAGGATACTTGTAACCCTGCTTCACGAAATGAGGAAACGTAACGAACAGGTAGGAATTGCTGCTTTATGCGCCGGCGGAGGACAGGGAATGGCATTGATGGTGGAACAAATCGACCAAAAAAGGAAGGGATGATACGTATGAAGGAGAAAATGCTTCAATATGGAAAAGAAGGGAAGCTCGCATATTTAAGGATCGATCGTCCGGAAGTAAGGAATGCACTGAATAAACAGACGCTTGAGGAGATGAGGGAGGCACTGGATCGAGCGTCAGCCGATCCGGAAGTCGAACTCGTCGTCTTCACTGGAAGCGGGGAGAAAGCGTTCGCAGCCGGAGCGGATATTAGTCAAATGCCTGACAAGAAAGGCATCGATGCCTTAAAGGAAAACGATATGCAGCAAGTGTACGATCGTATCGAGAGTTTTGAAAAGCCGACGATTGCCATGGTCAACGGTCTCGCCTTAGGTGGCGGATGTGAACTGGCTATGGCTTGTGATATCCGTATCGCTTCTTCTAACGCAAAGTTTGGTCTTCCTGAACTGAATTTGTCCATCATCCCCGGCGCAGGAGGCACCCAGCGGCTTACAAGGCTTGTCGGAAAAGGAAAAGCACTGGAAATGATTTTGACCGGAAAAGTCATCGAAGCAGAGGAGGCGCTTAGAATAGGACTTGTAACCGACATGGTACCGCCGGAGCACCTGAAAGCAAAAGTGGAGGAAGTGTCTGCAAAGATCCTCGCCAAAGGACCGTTGGCAGTCCAGCTTGCCAAGCTGACCGTACACATGGGAGCGGAGACGGATATGAAGACCGGCTTGCTTCTTGAAAAGCTGTCTCAGGCGATCCTGTTCAATTCGGAAGATAAAAATGAGGGGACCAAGGCCTTTATGGAAAAACGCAGGGCTGTTTTCCAGGGGAAATGAAGGGGGATAACTCCATGCTTGCTTCTGTTGATGATGTTCGTTTAAGTTTTGAACAAAGTCCTTATTTCCAGCACATTGGGTTTGAAATTATACGCTTTGAAGAGGGGGATGTTCTTCTGAAGCTTGCTGTGACAGATAAGCTTAGAAATGTAAACGGCACGTTGCACGGAGGCGTCCACGCATCCATGATCGACTTGATTCTCGGGATGACAATCCGTTCTGCGACCAAGACGCGCTGTTCTACTATAAACCTGAATGTCCATTATCTTGCACCGGTTTCTGGAGGCGATCTCTACGCCAAAGGAAAGTTGCTGCAGCAAGGCTATAAGATTGTTACTGCGGAAGCAGAAATGTATGACAGGGAGGGTGTGATGGCAGCCAAAGGAATGGGGACGTTCAAGTTGATCAGATAAAAAAGAGGAGGGCCATGCGCCCTCCTCTCACTTATGGTTAAATAACCGTACGATTTGTGTGGTTGCTTGCTTCACATAGGCTTCTGCATGGTCCAGGCAGTCATCGAGTGTCCTGGGTCCAGGTACAATGGAAAAGCAGGCGGTGAATCGATCGTTGAGTTTTTCAATATCTCCATCCAGACTTCCGGAGAGGAGAATGACCGGCTTTTTGTGCCGGTGGCATAGCTCGGCGATATACCCTGGTGCTTTGCCGTAAAGTGTTTGATCGTCACTCTGCCCTTCCCCCGTAATCACCAAATCTGCATGCCGGACCGCTTCTTCCAATTGGACGGCCTCTCCCACGAGTTGGGCTCCGGACGTAAGGATGCCGCCAAGCGCCAGGAAAGCAAATCCGAGTCCTCCTGCAGCACCTGCTCCCTTCTGATCCATCAGTGGATGACCTACTGCTTCTTCTACCAATTTCCCATAACACGATAACGCTTGATCATAGGCGAGTATCTGCTCTGTTGTTGCTCCCTTTTGTCTGCCATAAACGTGACTGGCCCCGGATTTACCTGTTAATGGATTATCGACATCACAGGCTACTTGAATCGTCGCTTCCGACATCCTTGGGTCGATGGTCGTAAAGTCCATATGCTCGACGTTATGTAAGTCTTTACCGAAGATACCTGCAGCCTGTCGGTTACCATCTAATGCTTTTATTCCAAGAGCCTGAAGCATACCGAGTCCCCCGTCATTTGTAGAACTGCCGCCGATTGCGATGATGAAGTCGCGCAGACCCTCATCGAGCGCATGTCTGATTGCCTGGCCAATGCCGTAGCTTGTCGTATGATCAGGGTTTCTTTTGTCCTTCGGGACGAGAGGAAGTCCCGCGATGGCTGCACCTTCTATAATTGCTCTATCTTCCGTCTTGACATACCAGCCCGTCGATTCTTCTCCCAGGGGGCCGGTACATGGGAAGGAGATTTTTTCATGAGGAATAGAGGCTGCCAATGCTTCGATGGTTCCTTCTCCTCCATCCGCCATCGGTATAGCCCTGATTTCTGTATCCGGTAGAACGGCACGAATGGCCTGTTTCATCGCCTGACTGACTTCGATTGACGATAAACTGCCTTTGAATGAATCCGGTGCTAATACAAATTTCATGAACGGCAAGACTCCCTTCTTTTGCTTCCCTTTATTGTACCAGAGGAGATAGGTAAGAGTAGAAAATCCAATCGATTTGGAGTACAGTGGGGAGCGGAGAAAGGAGTATGGTAATGGTACAGTGGGATATTTTTATAGCATTTTTCCGAGTAGGCATGCTCGGCTATGGCGGCGGCCCATCTTCTATTCCTCTTGTGCATAAGGAAGTGGTCGAGAAATATAAATGGATGTCGGATGATGAGTTCGGGGACGTCCTTGCTCTTGCGAATTCCCTGCCCGGCCCGATTGCCACAAAAATGGCTGGATATATCGGTTATCGCGTGTCGGGCGTAGTCGGGATGATGAATGCACTGGTGGCTTCGGTCCTTCCAACCATCGTGTTGTTGATCATTTTCCTCACATCTTTAAATAACTTTAGAGATCAGGCATGGGTGTCCGGAATGACGAAGGCAGTCGTTCCTGTCGTCGGAGTCATGCTCGCTAAACTCACCTATGATTTTATGATAAAAGCGAAAGGACATATGGGATGGCTTCTTGCCATTTCGCTTGGACTTCTCTCGCTTTTCCTAATGGAATGGATGGGAGTTCACCCTGCTATACTTATAGCGGCACTGTTGGCCTACGCACTGCTTCGTCCTCGTAAAAAAGAGAGGGGGCAGGTGTCATGATATTATGGAAGATCTTTCTTGCATTTTTCATCCCTGGTATCGTCGGTTATGGGGGAGGTCCTTCTGCCATTCCATTGACGGAAAACGAGATCGTTGACCGTTTCGGCTGGATGTCCGTTTCTGAATTTAGTGAAATGCTGGCCTTGGCAAATGCCCTGCCCGGACCAATTAATACGAAAATTGCCGGCTTAATCGGATATCAACAGGCTGGAGTATTAGGTGCATTTGTCGGAGTGTTTGCTACAGTTGCTCCGTCCCTGATTTTAATGATGTTCTTAATGCGTTTATTATCTAAGTTCAAGGACTCCCCGCGTGTCAAGGAAATGACGAGTTTGATCCGGCCGGTCATCGCTGTTCTGCTGGGAGTTATGGCTTTTGAATTCTTCCATAATTCTTATGAAGGTAGTGGTACCGTCCAGACAGCCGGACTGATTGTGGTCAGCTTTGTATTATTGGAGAAGGTTAAACTAAACCCTGCGTTCGTCATCCTCGGGGCTCTTATTTATGGTGCTCTCTTTTTAGGATGAAGGTATTGACAGAAATTTCAGTTAGTTGTATTATCAAATTAGAAGTAACCAGATAGAGAGGAAGCCCCTTTCATCAACCGGTTACAAAGAACGTTTCGTAAAATAAAAAATGAAACTGTAAAGACTGTCTCGTCTCTGCCGGATCCAGAGATGAATTCGCAGTATAAGCCAGTTTTCTCCTTAGAGAAGGGAGAAAACTGGCTTTTTTCGTTTCCAGGGCCCTGGATATCCTACTACTTAATAAATGGAGGAGTAAACATGTGTGCAGTAGAAATGAAGAAAGATAGTCTCCGTACTTTTGCTGGAAGAGGGTATAACATTGTGCCGCATCCGAAACACCAGCGATTATATTCCATTCAATTGGAAGAAGAAGTCGTTACCCAGTTCTTGAACGAAGTGCAGGATATCAGTGTGGAACAACTGGAGTATATACCTTACCAGCGTCTGATCGTGGCTGATGCTCTGATGCAATTGTTAGACGAAGACTTTCAAACGCTTGTCTGTACGATGCTTCACGACAGAAATTCCGGAGGCTTTACTATCGGATTACAGGGGCGTACGTCATCCACAGAGGATTATGTGAAGTTCTCGACAGCTCTTTCCCATCTTGCCGGAGTTCCTAACTTTGATGCCATGTCTAAAAAGTATTACGCACGCTTTTCCGTGAAACATACAGATGACAGTGATTCGTATCTTCGCCAGGCATATCGCCGCTTCACCCTTCATACAGATGGCACGTATGTCGATGAGCCAACGGACTGGCTCTTGATGATGAAGATGGAAGAAGAAAAGGCGGTCGGTGGCAGTTCCCGTCTGCTGCACTTGGATGATTGGGAGGATTTCGATTACTTTTATAACCAGCCGCTGGGGAAACATCCATTTGTTTATAAGGCGCCGGCCAGTAAGAACGTGTCGGAGGAAGTCACGCGCAAAACATTTTATATGTGGAATAACAAACCTTGTATCTGCTTTATCGATCAATTTGTGTATCCCGAAACGATGCAGGAAGCTCAATACTTAAGTCAGTTATCCCGTTCAATGGAAAATTCGGCTGGAGTATTGGAGCTGGAACTGCCGGTCGGAGACTTGGTTATGCTCAACAACCGCTTTTGGCTGCACGGGAGAGCCGGTTTCGAGAGGAATGAATCCCTGCACCGAGAGCTGCTCCGACAGCGCGGGAGGTTCTTACAATAAGGGGGAATGCAGATGTATGATTATGGAATCATTGGTGGAGGAATTGTAGGATTATCGACTGCCTATGCACTGATGCAGGAACATCCACATGCAAGGATAATCGTTATCGAGAAAGAAAAAGAAATAGCAGAACATCAAACGGGCAGAAACAGCGGCGTCATCCATTCCGGGGTTTACTACCAGCCGGGAAGTTTAAAAGCGAGAATGGCCGTTCAGGGTCGGAACAGTATGGAAGCGTTCTGCAGGATGCATAACATTCCACACGATATCTGCGGAAAGGTTCTGGTAGCGACGGAACAGGAAGAGCTGCCGCGTTTAGAAGCGCTTTACAAACGAGTTCAGGAAAATGGGCTGAACGTGACAAGGGTGGACAAGCGGGAACTAACCGCTATTGAACCTCATGTCGCCGGGCTTGCCGGGTTAAAGGTTCCCTCCACCGGAATCGTCGATTATAAGCAGGTTAGTCACAAATTAAAGGCTCTGTTGGAAGGCGGCGGCGCAGAATTTTTAATGGGAGAAGCCGTCCGTTCCATCAACGAAGGACCCGAAGATGTGAACATCGAGACAGAAAAGAAGACGATACGAACGAGGTACATGGTCAACTGTGCAGGACTTTTCAGTGATCGACTTGTAAAGATGGCAGGTATTCACACGGATGTAAGAATCATTCCTTTCCGAGGGGAATATTTCGAATTGACACCTGAGAAGGCTCACCTGGTGAAAGGATTAATCTATCCGATACCGAACCCTGATTTCCCTTTCCTTGGCGTGCATTTGACGAAGATGATCGACGGAGGTGTCCATGCAGGACCTAATGCCGTTTTGAGCTGGAAGCGGGAAGGGTACAAGAAGACGGATTTTGGATGGAGGGATGCTTTGGACGTCCTCTCCTTCCCGGGGTTTTGGAAGCTTGCCGGAGCGAACGTGAAAGAGGGATCGAAGGAAATGCTCCGCTCTTTTCATAAGCAGAGCTTCGTGAAGAGCCTGCAGCGTCTGGTTCCGGAAATTGGAACGGAGGATGTCATCCCGACAAAATCGGGGGTGCGGGCGCAGGCCATGTTGAAAGACGGAAGATTGGTAGATGATTTTCATATCATTGCAGGGAAAAGGACCGTCCATGTGTGTAATGCTCCCTCTCCTGCGGCAACGGCTTCGTTGGAGATAGGAAAAGAAATTGCCAGGAGAATGCCTGAGGTTGCCGGCAGGAAGGCCGGGTAAGAGAATGTGCAGTAAAAAAGGAAGGACCAGATGAAGTCTGGTCCTTT
>NZ_ANPF01000055.1:0-4984 GCF_000328325.1 Halobacillus sp. BAB-2008
ATATGTTTATGCAAAGTCTGCCTTAGATATATATAATTTTTTGGAAGTACTAATGATTATTTCTTAAAAGATCTTAAACTATCACACGATTACTTTGCAGTTGGTAGACAATATCTCGATGATTCAATAGATTATCAAGAAGATTCATTAGAAGGTGGTTTTAACATATACACCTACTACTTTTATCAGAAACACTCTGCTAATATAGATTTATATGAGGATAAAGAAATCCTTTCATATTTGATAGAAGAAGCAAAAATGAATCTAAAAAATCAATATCATCAATAGAACACTTACCTGATACTGGATGGAAACGGTATTTAGAAGCCTATAGCAAGCGTTTAAACAATTATAAAGTTGAGCAAATAAGGTGATGATTAATTGAAAAAGATTATCGAGTTCAAAAACGTCACAAAGAAATATAAAGAAACCACGGCCATCGAACCGCTGAATTTCCATATCGATCGTCAGGATATCGTCGGCCTGCTTGGACCGAACGGTGCCGGTAAAACGACGATATTGAAAATGATCGCTACACTCACCTACCCGACGAGCGGCGATATTTACATAAATGGAAAACCCAACAGAAAGAAAAACCCAATCATATCCTGCATCATGGAGGGAAACAGGAACCTCTATTGGAAATTGACGGTCAAAGAAAACATCGAATTCCTTTTGACCTTGAAAGGAACCAATTATAAAACGAAGCAGGATCAGATTACTACGCTGATGGACGAGTTTGCCCTGACATCGAAGCGTAACGAACTCGTCCAAAACCTTTCAAGAGGGATGCAGCAGAAACTTTCCATCTTGATCTCCCTCGTCGAAGATACGCAGATCATTCTCCTTGATGAACCGACGCTCGGACTCGATGTGTCCACACTGAGAGATTTAGAGAAACTGCTTCCTTCCATCCCTCATCAAATGAATAAGTCCTTGTTAATCACTTCTCATGATATGAGATTCGTCGAGAAGGTCTGTAACAGAGTTATGATCCTTCAAGAGGGAAAGCTTGTTGCCGAAAAACACGCCGAAGAACTCAAGACAATGATGGATGCGAAAACGGGGACGGTCACCGTAAAAGACATGGGAGGCATGGAAGGTGCGCTTGAGCAGCAATGCCTTGCTTTTGTGAAGGATAACGATGGACTTCACATCACATTTCACAACATGGAAGAGTTCATGGGCATTCTTAAGCTCGCCGGAGACAAAGGGGAAATCATAGCATTCCATTATGGTCAGACGGCGCTTGAGGACTTATTCTTGGAAGCCATCCAATAAGGGGGACAGGTTCATGATGTTATGGAAAGCTTACATAAAGAAAGAAGCCATTCTCGCTAAACGGTACATCACCGATACCATCGGCGGTGGAATCACGATCTTCCTCGTGTTCCTGCTCATCTTCTATGGATACTCCGGCATCGTCGGCTTCAACCTCGGAAGTGATACGAAGGAAAGTTTGATCCTGAGCTTCATCATCTGGATACTGGCGATATCGATTTATCAGAATATCACCGATTCCATTGAGGATGAAACACGGATCGGCACGATTGAACAACTCTACTTATCTAAATACTCCTTCCTCACGGTCATTACGTTCAAGTCATTCGCCATGCTGTTGATCGACTTCATTCAGATCTTTGTACTCTTAATGCTTATGATGCTCGTCACCCAGACGTTTCTTGATTTCCACAATATCGGATCCATCCTTCTCCTCACCTTCTTTGTTTCACTGAGCTTCTGGGGCCTTGGCTATGCCCTCGCCGGCGGCGTGCTGCTGTTCAAGAAAATCGGAACTTTCCTGCAGATCATCCAGTTTGTCCTGCTTGGACTGATGTTCCTTCCTGCCGAGGCAAGCCCGTTTTTTAAGCTGATTCCATCGGTTTGGGGATTGAATCTGCTGCGCGATGTGATGGTGCACGGTACGCAGCTTTCCGCCTTTGGATGGACGGATTATCTGTATCTGACCCTCCCAAGCATCGCTGCCCTTCTCGTCGGGATACTCCTGTTCCGCAAGTGCCTGACGAAAGCGACGGAGCAGTCCATTCTCGGTTTTCATTGATCAGGCAGGGGTTAAAGAGAGAAAAATAGAAGAAAGTCGTTTTATTCCAATAGAATCAGGATAAATATCCTACACCGAATAAAATGACAAAGCTGGTGATCCTTTTGACTGCTTCCATTAAAAAAGTAGGGTTGGTCGCTGCACCAGGCTACCCCGATAAGCTTGGAGCGATTCTCGAGAACGAACTGCCCGACATGCTTGCATACTATGTAGATGAAACAGCCGATTGGCAGGTGGAATACAAGGTCCTTTCCCTCACCGGAGCAACGGAAGATCCCCGGGAAGTACTGGAGGCGACACTTGACGAAAAGCAGGAACAGGGATGGACGTTCGCCATTGCGCTGACCGACCTGCCCCTCTTCCATGATAAGAAAACCTTGATTGCAGAAACGCTCGCCCGGGGGTGCACCGCCCTGATCAGTCTTCCCGGGTTAGGAGCTGCGCCGATGGTCAAACGCGTAAGGGAAGCGATTCTACAGCTGATCAACGAAATGTATTACGGAAGCTCAGATAAAGACAGGGAAAAAGCCGAGGAGCGAATCCAATCCAAGGACAAGGACAAATACCCCGAATTAAAAAACAAGAGTTCGACAAAGCTGATGCGGCGAAGAGGTCTGGAACTGTTTTCCCCGATTCTGCGGGAGGCACCGGTCGAAATGGACAGCGACGTCGACGTCCGCTTTACGATCCGCTCCCGCGTGGTAGGCCTGCTCCGGCTGATCACGGGAATGGTCCGGGCGAACCGTCCGTGGTCGATGTTCCCGGCATTCATGAAGGTTATTGTGCTCGCCTTCACCACAGGTGCCTATGCTCTCGTCTTTCCGACCTTATGGAAGCTTAGCGACCACTACAGTACGTGGCGCATGCTCCTCTTATCTGTCTTGTCAATTCTTGCAATGATCATCTGGATCATCCTTGCCCACCATCTGTGGGAACGGAAAAAAGATAAAGAAAACAGCCATCTGCGCCGGCTCTACAACACGGTGACCTTCTTCACGCTCGCCGTCTCCGTGATGCTCTATTACGCACTCTTATTCCTGATTTTCCTCGTCACCGTCTTTCTTCTTATTCCGAAAAGCATGCTGGAATCCCAACTGTCCGCCGAAGTCGGCTACATGCAGTTTTTCTATATTGCCTGGACCGCCACAAGCGTGTCCACCATCATCGGAGCACTCGGTTCGGCTTTGGAGAACGAAGAAGTCGTCCTTTCCGCTACGTATGGATACAGACAGCGCCAGCGCTATGAGCAGATGAAAGAGGCTGAGGAGAATGAAGACAAGGAGCGTTATTAAAGGAAAAGGAAGGACTCGACCAGGCGATTTATGAATCTCTGATTATTAGGTATAATAGCCGTACCGGGTGAGGAAAAAACGAGTCTCCCCGAATAAAGGAGGCATGTCGTGTGGACCGCAGCCGTGAAGAAGCCGTAATTCATAATTATCAAAAAGGCGAAAAGATGATGATTCTGCTTTTTGCCCAGTGGTGTATCAATCATGAATTGGACCCTGCCGCCATCTATACAGAGGCCTATCCGTACCAGGATAAAAATAAAGAATTAGTGGAAGCTTTGGAGCTTACGGTAACGAAAGAAGAGTCGGACTTCATAGATTCAGGGATGCTGCTTGAAGCGCTGTCTATCTATGGAAACGATGATCTCGCTTTTGTTGTGTCGGAGTTAGTAAGTAAGAAGAATTTGTAAGAACGTTTAAACGGGAAGAGGGTATGCCTTTAAGCATACCCTCTTCCCACTTTTATTTTAAGTGATAGATCGAAGTAAGAACTACATTCCATAACGAGTAATGCAGGAACTACGCAAAAAAAAAGACCCAAACATCGATGTTCAGGTCTTGTTAGAAAAAGTATATCTTTTACTGGGAAAGGTTTATTTTAGTTAGACACTTTCTTTTCCAGCCACGTCACACACTCCACGTGACTCGTCTGCGGGAACATATCGACCGGCTGCACTTCCTTCGTTTCATAACCACCGTCTTCAAGCACCCGCAGATCACGCGCAAGCGTAGACGGATTACAGGATACATACACGATCCGCTCCGGCTCCATGTCGAGCATCGCTTTCAGAAGCTGCTCATCACAGCCTTTACGCGGAGGGTCGACGACGATGACGTCCGGACGAAGGCCTTGATTACGCCACCACGGCATGAGCTTCTCTGCTTCCCCGACGAAGAATTCGGCGTTGTCCATCTTGTTCAGACGGGCGTTCTTCTTCGCGTCTTCCACGGCTTCCGGAACGATTTCCACTCCATACACCTTCTCTGCCTTCTGGGCGAGGAACAAGGAAATAGTTCCGATTCCACAGTAGGCATCGATGACCGTTTCTCCACCACGCAGGTCGGCATAAGAAAGTGCCTGGTCGTACAACGTCTTCGTCTGGGTCGGGTTGACCTGGTAAAACGATTTCGGGGAAATCATAAAACGGATATCTCCGATCGTATCGTAGATGTATTCTTCTCCCCATAGTACGTTCGTTTCTCTTCCTAAAATGACATTCGTCTTTGCACTGTTGATGTTGTGGACGATTGATTTTACATTCGGGAACGCATCGCGGATTTCGTCCATGATTTTTTCTTTGTGGGGAAGTTTCTTCGTCTTCGTGACGATCACGATCATGATGTCCTTCGTCGTCTGTCCCGTCCGGACCATGATGTGACGAAGTACGCCGCGGTGCGTCTGTTCATCGTAGGCATCGATTCCGTATCTGGAAGCGATACGGCGTACCGTTTCAACCATCCGGTCATTCACTTCATCCTGAATCAGACATGTGTCCATATCGATGATGTTATGGCTTCGCTTCTGATAAAATCCTGTCATCAGTTCCCCGTCTTCCTTCTGGCCGACTGGAATCTGGACTTTGTTGCGGTAGCGCCACGGATCTTCCATACCGATCGTCGGATGTACCGGTAC
>NZ_ANPF01000056.1:0-31757 GCF_000328325.1 Halobacillus sp. BAB-2008
GGCTCTTCCGACGGTTCCGGTGAAGCGAGCATCACCGCCTTCACTTCCTCCAACGGCTCCAGAACAGAAGCGTGGAAAAGCTCCTCCTTGTTTTCAAAATAAGTAAACACCGTACCGAAGCTTACCCCGGCAGCCTTTGCCACCTCTTTGATCGTCGCATTGGAGTACCCATTCATAGAGAACATCTGGATCGCAGCTTGAAGGATCCGTTCTCTCTTTTCTGCAGACTTCTGCATCGCCATAAGTGTCCACTCCTTTTTCCATAGTTATTAATGATTGATTGATTAATCATTATTGTATTGGATAAAATTGGAGTTGTAAAGCAGGAATACATATCATCCCTTAAAACAGCTCTTACACACCCTTATATTTTTCCATGAGATTAACCGGTCACAGTAAACGTTTTCATATATTTCGATTTGAAGATGTTTATCTATATATTTCAGGGGTATTACAGAACTAATACAATATACCTAAGGAGCCCTTGAATGAGATTGGAACAAGACCTTCTCCAGAGAATTGAAAACAAAGACAAAGATTCTTTAACCGAAATTTATGATTGCTACATCCAATACATATACAGATTACTTACCAGCAGAATCGATGACTCTTCCAGGGTAGAAAAGATTATAAAAGAATTATTTGAAGATATTTGGAACGATCCACAAAGCTATTCTCATGGTAAGTATTTCTCATCTACTTTAACTAAGAAATGTCTAATCCTAATCAGAGAGTAAATCATTTCCTTTCATTGAATAGCTATCTGACATAGATTCAAGGCTTGCCAATGTATATACCTATTGATATGTGATAAAATTTAATTACCACATTCTGGTCGGGAGCAATTCTCCCGGCTTTTTTATGTATACCTATGAAAGGAGGACAGCCATGAGCGCGTGCATCTTACTTAAAGAGCGCATCGAGAAGAAAAGACGGAACATGTACAACGCCTACCTCAGCCACGCCGACTATCCAAGCATCGTCAAGATCTCGCAGGAATTGGACCACCTTCTGAACCTTTACCGGAAACATTGCCAGTAAGGACGAATAGAACCACAGGCTCCGCGCATACTACATAATAAAAAGCAGATCGGAGAACAGCATGTTTAACTTTTTCCCCTATGATACGGCCGGATGGATTATGCTCGGTGCGATGGTTCTAAATTTTATTGGTATGCTTGTGCTGCTTTTTTGGGACTGAAGGGTAAGTGAGGTTTATGGAAGGAACGGAATGGAAAGGATGCAGATGGTGGCTCCCCAAATGAAGTGCTTTGACTGCATTCAAACCTTCATGGCGAGTCCCCCTCCAATCTTTAGTCAGAGCGCATGCTCTGGCTTTTTTTATCTGCTTCGAACGATTTACATGGTAAAATAAACCCATATTAACAGGAGGTGGTTTCCCATGAAACCAAGAGTATCTGTCATTACGATCGGCGTCGATAACCTGGAGGAATCGCTGCAGTTCTACCGGGACGGCCTCGGCTTTCCGACGGAGGGAATTGTCGGGGAAGAGTTCGAGTATGGAGCAGTTGCGTTCTTTGATTTGCAGCCTGGTCTGAAGCTTGCTTTATGGAACCGGGAAAGCATCGCTCATGAAACGAAAGTGAAAACAGGCAGCCCGAGCCCGACCGAGTTCACGCTCGGTCACAATGTCAACAGTAAAGCCGAGGTCGATGAAGTGATGAATAAGGCGGAAAAAGCTGGTGCATCGATCACCGACCCGACGCACGATACGTTCTGGGGTGGATACTCCGGTCACTTCCAGGACCCGGACGGGCACTTATGGGAAGTCGTCTGGAACCCCGCCTGGGATGAAGTGGAATAATTGACTTCCTGTATATAAAGAGACGACCATTTCTATTACAGGATGGCAGGGGAAATGGGACGTTATCCAGAGCCCACTTCCGGGAAGCTCTAGTATTCCTTTGTAAGTATTCCCTCTTCCTCCTCTGCCTGGTACTGGACCATCACTTGGGCATGAGGAAGCTTAAGATCATTCTTCAAAATATCCAAAAGCTCATCGACGCTTCGCTCATCCGCAGGTTTCCGCTCTCGATTGACCCATATGGACACGGAAGGAGCTGCGTCCAGCTCTTGAATAGCAGGCAGATCCGTTTCCCCTATATACTTATCCGTCAACGCCGGGTCCGCATAGCTTACTATTACCATTTCGATCTCGGTAAACCCTTTTTCCACATCCTCCATAATCAAATCAGAGAGCTCATCTTCAAAATAATTGACGGCATACGTATCCACCATTTCCCCACTGGCAGCATCCTCATAGACGGTGAAGTCGACGCCGTTCGTTGTATTCCTTACCTTTGCAGCATAATCGAATCCGTTGAAATTCCCCATGTTGTCGTACAACGTATCGTACATCTCCATCTGCCCGGAAAAATGAGCGTCCAGATACGCACCTGCCTTCTCCTTCACTTCCTCTTCTTTTCCTGCATCAGGAGTCATATCGACGATAAAAATAACGATGAGAAAACCGACGATAACTCCTGCACCTGCCATTGCAATGAGCGTCCATTTTCCTAACTTTCTCATAGAATCCTCCCTTCGTTTTACAAGTGTACTGATTAAAGCTATAGGAATCGCTTATAGGCACCGATAACCAACTTCGCCCAATCAACAACATTAGAAGGCAGTCCGTCTATCGGAAAATACCTCAGGTCGATGCTCTCTCCATCGGCCATCGCTAATTTCCCAAATGTATGCTGCGCTTCATAAATGCCGATTACGTTGTACACCTCATCGCCGTTCGGGTATTTGAAATAAAATTCCTTCCCGGACAGTTGGTCGATGAACGTGAATCCCTCCGCCCGCAGACCCGTTTTCTCAAAAAGCTCCCTCGCAGCGGTCTCTTCCAAACTTTCGCCCGGCTCCATGGCTCCGCCTGGTAATCCCCACTCCTCTGTATCAGAACGATGCTGCAGCAAAAGCTCTCCGGAATCGTTGAATACAAGCACGGTCGACCCAGGTACGATTAAAGGTCTTGTTCCAATCAGCTTCCTCATCTGCATGACATAATCAGACATACCGATCACCTTTTCCTTTCCGAAATCATTCCTCTTTAAAAGCTAACCCTTTCTCTTTCAAAGCGCCCTTCAGCTTCGGTATCGACGACGGCCCCAGGCCGTGAAATTTCAAGATTTCCTCTTCCCTGTAAGCAGATAACGTCTCCAAAGACGTGATTCCATTGTTTTCAAGAGCCCTTCTGGCGGGAGCTGCCAGGATGGAGAGAAATCCGGTTTCCGGTTTTCGCTTGCTTTCACAAATCGGGCAAGTGGGACAATCGCTGCTTTTATAGTACCGATGCCCCTTCTCACAGGTTCTCTGTTCTTTATTTTCAGTCATCTTCCTGCCTCCTTTAGTTACCAGTGTACCTGCAGTTTATTCCCATCCGGGTCATAGAAGTGGAAGTAGGCATGGCCGTTGTCTTCCCTTATCTCCTCCACCTTCACGTTGTGAGCGGTCAAGTGTTGGTGAAGCTCAGCCAGCCTCGGACTTGTAAACCCGATGCTGAACGCCGCTTCCTTATTAATCGTGAAATGGGCAAACGTTTCATCAGGGGTAGGCACCAAGATAAGTAGAAACGGACCATCCTCCACTTTGATGATCGCCATCGGTTCTTCCGTTATAGTCACCAGCTCGAGTCCCAACACGTCCGTGTACCACCGGGCGGAAGCCTTTAAATCCTTCACTGGAATCCTGACGTAGTGCACCTGTTCAATAAATGAATGACTCATCCTATCCCCTCCTTTTTTCTTATAGAATGCTTCACCAGACGCGGATGGAAAAAGCAGTGCATACTCCTTGGCTTTTCTTTTTCCATCATATCATCAAACATCAATTTTTTACCAAATCAGTTTCTTGATATAGAAATCCCCTGAATACGTACATTATTCAGGGGATGGAGCTTATACATTTCCCCCTTGTTTTCTTTCTTTTCACGGAAGTAAGCAGAGAGGAGTCCAGTGAGGGCGGCACCTAGCAGCATAATCGTCCACCACGGTTCCTTGTTTCCCGGGAAATGATTGATTACGAATAATCCTATGCACAGGAGCATGCTTACAGAAAGGAATACGATTGGCTTTTTTAATACGATCCCTCCTATTTTCAAACATATTTTACGCCATCAAGGAGGAAGTCAACATTTCCTTTGTACCCATTTATTAGGTGATGTATAGTTGGAAATAGAGGATTAAAATCCAAGAGAAGGAGCAAACATATGAAGCAAACCGTACCGATGAGATGGGACTTAGACTCTCTTTATCCAGGTGGGAGTCGCTCTCCAAAGTTAATGAACTTCCTGACAGAGCTTCAACATTCCATGGAAAACATCACCAATGATATACATAAACTACAACCATATGAAGAGGTAAGCACCGAGCCATTGGTGCAGGTATTTGATGAAATCCAGTACGTGATGAGCGGATCGTTCCAGGTGGAGGAGTACCTTATATGCCTGCGCGCCGAAAATACGCAGGATGACCATGTAACGAAAATGATCGCCGAGAGTGCGAAGACGAAAGCTGATCTTGAGAAAATGGAGGTGGAATTCGATTCATTACTGGCTTCTCTGTCTGAACATGCGTGGAACGAATTATTGGAGAACACAGAGGTGAGAACCTATCTTTTTCACTTAAAAGAAAGAAGACAAAGGATAGAAGCCAAACGTCCCCACGAAATAGAGAAAACGATTCAAAGCCTTTCTGTGAGTGGGTTTTCTGCGTGGGAAGACCATTACGAGCAGCAACTATCGAAACTAAGGGTCCCTGTGGAAACAGCCGGGAAGAAGGAGCCGTTTTCCATCGAGCAGGCGTTCAGTGAGGTGTTGTTTTCAGACGAGGAAGAACGAAGAAAAACGATCATCCAGTCCTATAACCACGTCTGTGCCTCGCATGCAGATACGTTCGCCTCTATCCTGAACAACATCAGCGGCTTCCGATTAGATGTTTATCGTGAACGGGGGTGGGACAATGTGCTAAAAGAAGCGCTGGAGCAAAACCGGATCAGCGAGGAAACGGTCGACACCATGACTGCTGTCGTGAAAGAAAACCAATACCTCCTTCGCGATTTCCTCGAAAGAAAAGCACAACTCGCCCGAAAAGAGACACTCACATGGTATGACATCCCTACGAGCAGTTTCCGATCCAAGCAGAAAATTTCTTATGCAGAAGCAAAAGACATCATTGTCCAGCAGTTCCATGCTTTCAGTGAAAAGCTGGGAGCTTTTGCGGAAAAGGCCTTCCAAGAAGGATGGATCGAAGCAGAAGACCGTGCCGACAAAATGGATGGTGGATTCTGTACCTCCCTGCCACTGGCCAAGGAAAGCCGGATTTTTCTTTCCTTTCGAGGCCACTATCAGGATGTCGTCACCATTGCGCACGAACTCGGCCACGCCTATCATAACGCCATTCTCCATGAGCTTCCCCACTTCGCCCGGCAAAAAGGGACAAGCGTCGCGGAGACGGCATCTACGTTCTCGGAGAATCTAGTATTGGATGCAGCTGTAAACAGAGCCACCACAGACCAGGAAAAACTGGCTCTCCTTGAAATGAAAATCGTAGCCGGTTCCACCTATTTAGGGATGATTCCTTCCATGTATGAATTCGAAAAAGAATTTTATAAAAAAAGACAGAATGGTTACGTCGGAAGCGAGGAAATATCCACCCTCATGGAAAAAACCGAAACCGCCTTATATGGAGACACGGTCGGCGAACATGATCGATATCACTGGATGACCATTCCGCAGTTCTATAGTACGGAAAAACCATTTTACAATATCCCCTACACGATCGGGTACTTATTCAGTAACGGCATCTACACCCTTTCCAAACAACAGGGGGAAGGATTTGCCCGACGATACGATGCTCTGCTGCGGGATACCGGAAGGATGACGGTAGAACAGCTGGCTGCTGCACACCTGCATCAGGACCTTACAGACAAGCACTTCTGGGAAGCTTCGATAAAACCGGTTGCAGACGCAATTGAAGAATATTTGGTGCTCACCAATACGATGGTATAAAAAGATGCCGGACCTCTCCATAGAGTTCCGGCATCTCCTTTCAAGCGTCAATCGAGCAATTTCCTATTGATGATCACATATACGATGGTAAGCAGCACGAGCATGGCGACTATAAGGACCGTACCTTCCCCGGCGTAGTGAACCACACTGTTGAAGATCGCAAGCAAACCTAAAGGCAGAAAAAAGCCAAGGCCCGTAACGGTGCCTAACAACGACTTATTCCGAATCATCTTCTCGTTAAAACCCGCCAGCAGCCACGTCTGTTTCTTTACTCCGACCAAAAAGGAAACCCCTAGAAGAACGATTCCGAGCAACAGCAATCCATAGTCCACGTTTTCTCCCGCCTTTCTGGGTCTATACCATATCTACGTTTTAAATCCATCCAGGTTCCAATATTTTACTTTGACGACTCAATACTTGCTTTTAGGAACAACAAAGAGGGCGATCATACCGACAAGCGAGAATAGGATAAACAAAAACGGATATCCTTCCATATCGACCAACCTTCCGGCAAGCGTCGATCCCATTACCTGCCCAAAGGCAAGCAGGACGAAAGGAACACCGATTCCGAGAGAAGGGTTGCTTTTGAATATGGAAATCCCCCATAGGATCAAAACCCCTGACATGAAAATATAGGAGCTGCCGAATAAAGCGGGGGAAAGCACACCTGCTAGTTTGTTTCCCGATAAAAACACCAATGCAATAGACGATACAGCTAACAGAATCACAGAAATCCGGTAGGCGCTTGCCATTCCGATTTTTTGGATGACGCCCCCGACGGTCCCGCCAAGCAGCCCCGCCGCTCCGATGATCACCCAAAACCACTCGCCCAGGTAAAGAGGGGCTGTGTCCAAATGCAGGATGTAGTCTCTGGAAAACGTCCAATAAGCAGAGCTTGCGATTCCCAATAAAGTCGCAGCAATGATCAATGGCAAGGAATGGTGCCAATTGGCTTTCTTAACTTGCACCGTCCTCTGCTTCCTCCCAGTTCTCTGTTTCAGAAGTGACTTATAATTAAGGAAGCATACCAGCGCAGCAATTGCCATGAAGATGAGATAGCTGATTCTCCAATGGTCACTAAGGACAATCGCCGTCACGCCCGTAAGCGCTGTTCCGATGCTGGTGCCTGAGTTGATCCAGGAGTTCGTTTGACTCTGCTGCGTTTCTTCGATATGTTCCTGAACGATATCTGCGTATGGTGGAGAGGAAAAGCCTGTACTCAGCCCGGCTGTGAAAATACCCAGACCGAGGAGCAGGGGGTTGGCAGAAGCAGCGATCACTCCTAATCCTATGACGGACGTGAACCCGGCTGTCATCAAGATGAAGGTTGGTGTAAACCTTTGAGAGAATACCATCACTAGAACGATAGCGATACAGTAGGCTAAATAGGACAACGAAGAAATCAGACCGGAAGTGGAAGCGTTCATAGGTATCGATTCACTAATGTATGGAAGCATCAGCCCGTAACTGAAACGGGATAAGCCATACGTGACCGCTATCATCGGCAGACCGACGGATATCAGTTTATTGGCATTCATGTCGCACCTCCATTTATATAGAACGTTCATTCTAATTTAGGGTAAAAAGAAAAGGAAATAGCGACTATTTCCTTGTTTGAACTTTTATCGTATCTGCTAAATGTCCAGCACCGGCTTTCACTTTTTCTATATCAAGAATCTGAGCCATCGAAGTTATTCCTTCCAACAAAATGGAAATCTGTACACTAAGGGATTCGCCATTTTTGAAAACCCTCAAATCTTTTGCGATTTTGTCGATAAGCTTCTGCTTGTGCTCCTGCGTCAGCGACGAAATGTCTTCGTTCGCTCCGGCATACTCCTGCTTGGCCCGAAGGAACATGCAGCCATTCATCCCTTCCTCTTCCACCCATTTCAGATGGGCCTCTACGATGGAATCGATATACGCTTCCGCATCCCCATCCTTGTTGATGATAAGGTCCAGACGCATGAAATACTGCTTCTCCCTTTCCCGTAACACGGCAGCGATCAACTCTTCTTTCGATTTGAAATGATAATACATCGTCATCGTCGCTACGTCTGCCTGCTCCAGGATTTTCTTGACCCCGACAGAATGAAACCCGTGCTCATAAAATAGTGCTTCCGCTGTCTCCATGATTGCTTCTTTTTTGCTTGATTTTTTCATCGTATCATCCTTATATAGAACGTTCATTATAACTAAGGTAACACAGGCCCGACATCAACACAAACCGGGATTTATTATAAAACCCCCGATTTAAAGGTCCATCCAGATTCTTTGGCACCCTATGAACGACTCCCCTTCAAAAGAGAGTCTATACACATCAGGCATCGCAAGCTGTTTCCAGAACGAATACCCATACGCTTCGTCAAAATAATTCATGATCAGCACCATGATATTCCCGTGGATTCCTATGACTACATTTTTGTTTTCATAGTCTGCTAAGACGGTTTTCATGCCTCTGATCCCTCGTTGCTGTGCGTCCCTGTTCGACTCTCCGCCTTCCCAGCTGAAGTCCGGGTCCGCCCATACTTTTTCGATTGCCGCTTCAAAGTCAGAGGCTTTCCCTTCCGTCAACGTCCTTTCTTTGAAATCCTCGAGGAGATGCACCTCTTTCCCATGAGAAACAGCCGTTCCTTCCACGGTTTGAACCGCTCTTGCATAAGGGCTGGAAAGGACGGCATCGATTTTCTCTTTTCTTAAAAGCTCGGTCACTTTCTCTGCATCCTTGTATCCTCTTTCTGATAACGGTCGATTCCTTTCGTCTGGTGTGTAGGTCGAATGGGCATGTCGTACGAGGTACAGGTTGGTCGTCATAGAAGCCTCCTGGAAATAAAAGTTGCGGCTAATAAAGTCGATTTGTATAGCTTTCTTCTAATCTCTTTTGAATGGAATCCACATTGGATCGTGGTAACTTCGCATGGTCAAACAACATGGCAGCAGCTGATGGCAGATGGGATTTGTCCAGCCAGGAGTCAGGCTTCCACAAGCCCGAACGCAGGAAAGCTTTCGCACAATGAACAAAGCATTCTTCTACCTCCACCCCGATACCGAGGAGCGGCTTTTTCCCTTTATGGGACATGCTCTCCAGAAGCTCGTCATCTGTCACTAACGTCGCTTTCCCATTCACCCTTAACGTTTCTTCCATTCCGGGAATGAAAAAGAGAAGACCTGCGCTTGGATTGGACAGAATGTTCCGCATCGAATCGACACGTTTATTGCCGGGCCTCTCCGGTATGACAAGCTGCTTTTCATTCAAAACCCGTACAAATCCGACCTCATCTCCCCTCGGGGAAACGTCGCAGAAGCCGGATTCATCGGCAGTGGATATAACAAGGAATGGAGATTTGGAGATAAACGCAGCACAATGATGATCCAGATAGGTCAATACTTTGTTTTTAACTAAGTCACTGGGAATACCGATGATGGCCCGCAATTCTTCTTCCGTTTGAATCGTTTCTTTGAAGCGATCGTTCTCTTTCATCATTACTCCTCCCCATTGCCCGATCAGCCAAGGCGCTTTGATCGGACTCTCAATCCTTCATCGATGACGAAATAACCGAGAGCGACAGGCAAGGCAACATACATGGCGATCGTTATGTAATTGTTGGTAACGAATGCAGCGGTTAACAGGAGCGCTGTCCCGATATGCAGGATCAATCGCAGGGGGAAGCTGTTGGAACCCAGTTTCTTAATCAACGCCTCCAAACCAATGGACAGAAGCGTTCCGCATAAGACGGCGAAGGTTAAAGCGTAGACAAAAAAGCGAACATACGTGGATAGTGGACCTTCAGAAATTAAGCTGTAGACGGGAACCGTGATCATCAGCAGAAGGAAAGCTGCTAAGGATTTTCTTTTTACCATCGTCCGGCGACTCCTCCTTTGTGAACGGACGGAACAGCGGCCGCCTGTTTATCTTGATGTATAGCTTTGGAAGGGGATTCCCTCCCCATAATGACTTGAAGATTTCGAGATGAAATGACCGGTGCATGGTCTTTAATGATTTTCCACCTCTTCTTTTCATACAGGCTTACCGCCGAAATGTTACTGATGGATGTAGTCAGGACGGCTGTAGAATTCCGTACGACCTCAAACAATTTATCGTGTAAAGAACTCCCGACTCCCCTCCTCTTATAGGAGAGGTCGACGGCTAACTCTACGAACTCAAAGCAGTCGTTCAACCAGAAGTCTGCTTGGTCCTGGGTCATCTGTTCTTCTAATTTCCCCCGATAAAATTGACCCGGCAGACTTTTATAACCATACGCGAAACCTGCCAGACGACCGTCCTGATCGGTGGCTTTCATCCCTGTATATCCTTCATAAGTGGTGTCCTTTTGTATGTTCCGGAGTGCGGATTCCTTCTCCTCGTTCGAGAAACCTTCCCCTGTAAAGGCGCGGCAGTATAACTCGGCAGCGTCCAGTAAGTCTTCTTCCAATAAAGATGTGTAGTGCATTTCCATCCCCCCTCTTTCCTCTTCTATTTCTTGGAGGATCATTCCTTCTACGATGAAAAAGAAAATATATCCACCCTTGCCATTACTTACGTCGCAAATCGAAAGACTCAGGCAGATTCTTTTATTTTCATGCTGAGGAGGAATATTATAAAGAGGTAGGGAGGAATGAACATGAGTAAAACAGCTATCATTACAGGTGGAGCCAGCGGAATCGGTAAGGCAACGGCTATGCTGCTTGCAGAAGAAGGCGTAAACGCAGCAATCGTCGATGTCGATGCCACTGCTGGGGAGGAAACGGTTCAGGAGCTGAAAGCGAAAGGCGTCGACGCCCTCTTCGTGAAGGCGGACGTTTCGAAAAAAGAAGACGTCAAAAATTACGTCGATCAGACGGTCGAGCACTTCGGCGGGATCGATTATTTCTTCAATAACGCCGGTATTTCCGGAAGCGGGAAATACTATTTGGATACGTCGGTCGATGAGATCGAGAAAATCGTCGGCATCAACCTGCTTGGCGCGCTGTATGGTGTCCGCTACGTAGCAGAAGTCATGGTGAAGAACGGCGGCGGATCGATTGTGAATACATCCTCCAGTGCCGGTGTCATCGGCCAGGATTCGGTCGTCACGTATTCCGCAACGAAACACGGCATCGTCGGGTTGACGAAGAGCATGGTAGCGGAATATGCGAAGGACGGGCTGCGGGTCAACGCCATTGCACCAGGTCCGACAGAAACGAAAATGGTGAAAGAATTCTACGAAGCCAATCCGAAAATGAAGGAAAACGCCACCGGCGGTATTCCGCAGAAGCGTCTCGGTACACCGGAGGAAGTCGCAGAATTAGTGACCTTCCTGCTGACGTCCAAAGCGCAGTACATCAACGGTGAAGTCATCAGCATCGACGGTGGATTCACGAATACAAAATAAACACAGCCAAAGCAGCCCGGTACCGGGCTGCTTTTTCATGCTGTCGGAATAGACGAAAGGGATAAAAAACCTTCTTCCATAACCTTTCATTTTGACCGGACGCAGCCGATATTAAAGGAAAAGAAGCTATAAAGGAGTTACACATGAACAAAGTTGATGCATTCATTACATCCATTCCATACATAAAAGAAATCCTGCGGGAGGATACGATGCTTACCGTATTCGACCACGAAAAGTACCTCTACTACTCCCCGAGTGAAGAGCTGAACTTCCAGCACCAGCCGGGTGATCCGCTGCCTGACGGATACTTGAACTTTCAGATGGTCGATCCGAACGGCACGACCGTCGTGAAGGTCGGAGAAGAAGAGTTCGGGGTTCCCTTCAACAGCATTTCTTTTCCTATTAAAGAAAACGGGCAGGTGATCGCTGCCGTCAATGCAGCTGTCAGTACACGGAAGCGGGACATGTTCACCTCCATCATCACTTCGATGGAAGACATTTCTGAATCGCTGCTTGGCAAAGTGCAGCACATCGCCGCCCACTCCGAGGAGCTGTCCGCGACGACCGAGCAGATTTCACAGAACACGAAACAGACAGCCCAGTATTCGCGGAACGTGACAGACGTCGTCTCAACAATCCGCAGCATCAGTGACCAGACGAACCTGCTCGGCCTGAACGCCGCCATCGAAGCCGCCCGCGTCGGAAGCGTCGGCGCCGGATTCGGCGTCGTTGCCGATGAAGTCCGCAAGCTTTCCGCCGACTCGAAGACGGCGACAGAAAAAATAGAAGAAACGCTGAATGCCATCAAAGGAGCGATCAGCCGGATGGAGGAGGATTTCCACGATATCGCCGAATCTTCCCAAGAGGAAGCGAAGCTCGTGACGGCATTCATGACCGAAATCGAGAAGTTGAATAAAACATCGACGGATTTGAAAGAGTACATGAGTCAGGCATTCATTAAAGGATAAGGAAAGAGGAAAGCGGATCTCCGGCATGATACGGAGATCCGCTTTCCTCGTGCTGGGAGCACTTATTTTAAACGGTCGTGCAGGAACTGTTTGATTAAAGAAGCACTTGTATGCAAATCTTCTTCTAATGGAAAGTGCCCGGT
This sequence comes from Halobacillus sp. BAB-2008, assembly GCF_000328325.1. Lineage (NCBI taxonomy): Bacteria > Bacillati > Bacillota > Bacilli > Caryophanales > Bacillaceae > Halobacillus > Halobacillus sp. BAB-2008. The sequence continues at coordinate 12,515 of NZ_ANPF01000056.1, forward strand.
ATTTAGAAGGTGTACTTCACAGTCTTCGAGATCTCTTTGAAAAGCAAGTGCCCCTTCCGGCCCAAAGAATATATCGTTTTTCCCCCATACAGCCAGTGTAGGAGGCTGATACGTCCTGAAGAATTCCTGCCATCGTGGATATTGTTTAAGGTTGTTCCTGTAGTCGTATTGCAAAGCAAGCTGGATGTCGTCATTGCCGGGACGATCCAATGCCCATTGATCCATATTCCAGGCATCGGGACTGATGCGTTCGGGGTTTCGCGTTCCGTTCGTATATTGATACTTCGTAAACTCCGCAGATAAAAGAAATCGGATGTTATTCTTATTTTCCTCACTCGGATTTCCCCAATAGGTGCGGACAGGGTCCCAGGCAGGCAGGAGCCCTTCTTCATAAGCGTTCCCATTTTGAGTAATGATGGATTGAATTCGTTCCGGATGGTCGGCTGCCAACCGGAAGCCTACCGGAGCTCCATAATCATGAACGTAAATACTGAACTTCTCTAAGTTTAATTCTTCTACAAATTCATGGATCAAAAGAGCGATGGTATCGAATGTATAATCAAACTCTTCCAATTCAGGCTGGTCACTGTTTCCGAACCCTGGATAGTCAGGGGCCACAATATGATAATCCTCCATCAGCTCTGTAATTAAATTTCGGAACATATGAGAAGAGGAAGGAAAACCATGAAGCAAGAGAATTGTTGGATTTTCTTTATTTCCCGCTTCCCTGTAAAAAATCGATATGCCATTCACTTTCACTGTTTTGTACGCCACTTCCATGTAATCACCTCATAAGTTTTTTAGTAGCCATGCTCCATCCAATCCTTGTAATACGACAACACTTTACATTCCTAACATTTTATAACCTCTTAAAAATAATTTTAAAGGTTATAAACTTACATTAAGGCACATTTTATAACTTGTCAACATATCTTTTAACGGTTATATTTAAGGGGGGAGGAGAAAGAGATGGATAAATCACTATTTGTTTTAGGTGGTCCTGCATGGATCAACCTTGTCAATACTACTTACAACGCCAATAAACAAGAGATTGATACCTTAGACGATAGATCTGCTACGTTTCAATGGCTGAAGGAAAACAACGTCGTGCGGCAGTCTGATCTTGACGCATTGGAAAACAAAGAAACCCTGCATGCGCTGATCCATGAGCTTCGTTCGCTTCGAAGCCTTTGCCAAATCGTCCTGTCTGATCTGGAACAAAATAAGGAAGTATCCCTCGATACAATCAAGCAGTTACAAAAGATGTCGGAAGAGCTGAACGTCCGTCTGACCGTTGCATCTGCTGAGGAAGCATTTAAATTGGTGTGCGAAGGAATGTCGGTGAAGGATCATGTCCTGTACCATATCATTCGATCTATTTTTCACACACTGGAAACAACTTCTGTCAGCCGGATACGAAATTGTGAGCATGAAGAATGCCGTCTCTACTTCGTGGATACCTCTAAACCAGGAAAAAGGCGCTGGTGCAGCATGGAAATGTGCGGCAACCGTAAGAAGGCTGCTGAATTCTATGCAAAGAAAAAGAAAAAATAGTTACTAAACAAAATGGACTGGAAAGATGTTACTCCAAAGCGTTGGGTTCGTTCCGTAAGCAGACGAAGTTCCCCTGCAACATTTTTCTAACGCCCCTTTCAGGTGAAAACTTGAATCCAGGGGTTCTTCATCATGTATTACATGTGCAGTAAGTTAAGCACCTGCACGCTCTCCTAATATGTAGCAAACAAAAAAACCCGCTGCCTAAGCAGCGGGTTTTTACTATAAGCGAATGTTCTTATCCCACGTTATGACCGGGCACTGGAACATCCTCTTGTTTATCTTTTTTCATAAGCTTATCAGCAATGGCAGTAATTGCTCCATCGCCCGTAACGTTCGTTGCGGTACCGAAGCTGTCTTGAGCCAGGTAGAGAGCAATAATTAAAGAGACCATGGTGGAATTAAATCCTAACATCGATTCGAGAAGGCCGATGGCTGCCATGACCGCTCCGCCAGGTACACCCGGGGCGGCAATCATTGTAATTCCTACCATCAGTATGAACGGGAATACGTCTGCGAATGTGGTTGCTTGTCCTTGCATATACATAACCGCCATGGCACAGCTGGTAATCGTGATCGCACTTCCTGCCAAATGGACATTAGCAAGTAACGGCACAGCAAAGTCTGCTACACGTTCCCGTACCCCGATTTTCTTCACGTGCTTTAAGGTGACGGGAATCGTAGCCGCTGAAGACTGCGTTCCAAGCGCTGTAAAGTAGGCAGGCGTCATTACTTTCAATAAGCGGAATGGATTCCTGCCATGCATACTGCCTGCAATACAATACATGACTACAAGATAAAGCAAGTGCAGCGATATGATCATCAAGAACACTTTCGCGAATACACTCAAGATTGTCCCTACTTGTCCTGCATACGTCATATTCGCGAAGATTCCGAATATATGAAACGGTAATAGAGGGATGATGACGTTCTTTATTACTTTCTGGATAATGGAGCGGAATTCATTCATGACTTGTAATAAATAATCCCCTTTAACAGCCGTCATTCCTACCCCTAACAAGAAAGATAATATAAGTGCGGCCATTACGCCCATAATGGGAGTCATTTCAACGGAAAAAGGTGCTTCCACCAGCGATTCTTCCGGATTAGCAAAGGATTCTCCACTTTGCCCTTGCAAAAAGGATGGGTACAGATTCTTAGCAAACAAAAAAGCCACCGTACCTGCCAGGACCGTAGAGGCATAGGCTAATCCAGTCGTCAGACCAAGCATCTTTCCTGCGCCTCTTCCCATGGACGCGATGCCGGGAGCAATAAAACCGAGAATGATTAACGGGATGACAAAGCTCAGAAAGTTACCGAATAAACCTGTAAATGTTGCAGCAATTTCAATAAGGATTTCTGGTGCAAATTGCCCTATCACGATACCTAAAGCGATCGCAAGAACAATCCTTAACAACAATGGTATTTTTTTCATCTCCCTCTTCCTTCCTCCTGTTGCTGAATTTTAACGAGTTCATGTGTAATAGAATAAAACCTGGTTTATACGATAACCTTTTTTTAATGGTTTGTGAAGTATAAAAAAACTGTAAAAACAGTGGATATTTATGAGTACAGCTCCTGTTTTGTGCTGCTGCTTCCCCATCGCCATCCCAGTGTTTTAAGCAGCTCATGGTTTCTAATCTTCTATTTCACAAAAGAGAGGGAGTGCATGTCACGATACTTAGAGACGGTGATCATTCCTGCAGCACGTTCTATTCACGATCTTCTCTCTAAATCACTGATTCTGTCTTCCAGCTCTTTCACTTTGTTGGTACTGATCGCGCCTGTCGTAAACGCAATCAGACCGAAAATGAATCCCATGATCCCAAAAATGAACCCCATCATTCCGAAAACGTCCATGTAATCCCCACCTTTCTCCTGGTATATTGTTCCCAATCTGTTCTCCTTCGTTTTATGTATATGCCTTGATTGGGAGTTTTCCAAATTCCATTTCCTTTCACGTCCATTCGCATGTGAATGATACGACTTTCCCCAACTATATCCAATTCATCATAACAGATCATCATTCCTTCCTCTTTTTTGGTTTAACCCATCGTATAATAAAAACCGACCCTTTATCAGAAAAGGTCGGTTTACATTCAGGGTTCCATTCACGAAAGTATCTGTTCCAGTCGTGCCTCTATTTTCTCCGCGGTCATAACGCCCCCGCCAAGCCCGATTACTTCATCCCCTTTCTTCAAAAGCAGTGTGGGATAGCTGTGGATATCAAGCTGCTGAACCTTCGCAAAGTCCGCACGGGCGTCTGCGGTAGAATCTACACTTTCGAATCGTGCCTCTACCGCGTCTGGATCGAGTCGATTTTCTACAGCGATTTCCCGATAAGTTTCCGGGTCACGGAGACTCTTACCTTCGTAATAAAATTTATGCTGCATGGAAGCGGCCAGGTGGTAGGCACGGGCTGGAGCGAAATGCCGCAAAGCTGCAAATCCTTCAGCCGCCGCTTCCGAGTCCAATAGGAAACCTCCTTCTTCCAGCAATGTTTGGTAGGATTCCCCAAACTCGGCACCTGTCAACTGACTGATTCGCTTATTCGCTTCCGGTATGTGCGGGAAAGAGTCGATCGGCAGCTTTCTTTCACCTGCAAATAGACCTCCCGATAAAACAGTCAAGGGAAGTTCAGGGTGTTTCGCGTGAAATTCTCCCAGACTCCTGGAGAACCCGTAACACCAACCACAGTACGCATCCCATATATAGAGAAGGGACATGCCTTCCTTATTCATAGTAAAACCTCCTTCCTATTTTCAATGCAGACAGGACTTACTCTGCTTCGCCGACGACCGTAAACCGTTCATTCTTGTGCTGCGGGTTCTCTATTTCATCTAACACGGCAATCGCATAATCCGCATAACTGATGTAGCTTTCCCCTTTTGAATTGACGAGAAGATGGTCTTTTCCTTTTTTATAGGATCTGGTTCTTTTTCCTTCCGCATCAAATACGGCAGACGGACTGACAAATGTCCAAGTAATATCAGGTGTTGCCTGCAGCTCTTCCAAATTCCGCCCCTGCCCTTTTGCCGTCGGTTTAACTGCATCCGGAAATTCCGGGGTATCTATTAATTGCATCGTTTTTTGATCATCCACATAAAGACTTCCAGCCCCTCCGACGATCATCGCTCTTGTATTCGTCCCTTTCAAAGCTTCGATTAAAGCGTGGCCGGCATCCACATGTGCCTGCTCTTCTCCAAGTGGAGCACCGAAAGCATTCACGACTACTTCATACTTCTGAACGTCCTCCTGCGTAAGGTCTGATATATCTTTTTCAATCACATGAACATCCGTATCTTTGAGCTTCGACTTATCTCTTACGATAGCCGTCACGTGATGCCCCCGACGGACTGCTTCCTTCAAAATCAGGTTACCTGCTTTTCCACTTGCTCCAATAATTCCGATTTTCATTTCAATTCCTCCTCTATTGATTTCAACCTGTAACAACTTCGATTACATGTAACTAGTTTAATTACAACCGAGGTGGATGTCAACAAAAACAATTCCCTTTTGTTATAATGTACATGTAACCGCATGATTTACATGTACAAAAGTAAGGATGGTGACCAGATGTCCATCAGCAGCAGATTTTCCGTCGGCATTCATGTGCTGGCTCTGATTGAAATAAATAAAGATGGAATAAGTTCTTCTGAATATTTAGCGGGAAGTGTGAACACGAACCCAGCCGTAATCAGAAAAATCATGGGCATGCTTAGAAAAGCAGGATTAATAAAAGTACAGCCCGGTATTGCAGGAGCAGAACTGGCGAAAGATTTATCAGAGATCACCTTGCTGGATGTTTATAAAGCCGTAGATGTTGTCAAAGACAAGGAACTCTTCAGCATACACGGAAATCCAAGTCCTGATTGTACCGTCGGAAGGAATATCCAACATACCATTGAACCACTCTTCAGCAGTGCTCAACGTGCAATGGAGAAGGTGCTTGAAGCTGTCACCATTGAAGATGTGGTAAAGGATATTCAAGACAAAGAAAAAGGTAATGATGAAAACAAAATATAAAAAAGGACATTCCCTTTTCCAGGAATGTCCTTTTTTTCATTGCGACACCTTTATAGGAGTCATCTCTATAAATCTCTTACCCTATCTTATGCGATTTCTCCTCGGACTCCCCCTGCGAGGACGCTCTGATATTCGACAGCACCTCACGAGTGGAATCACTGATTTCCGCTTCAAAGTACGGCTCGTAAGCTTCCAAAGGAGCCCTTTTCGTCGAGTAAACCGCGATCATCACACCAATGAGGGATGCAGCAACGGCGATGACAAAAGGCAGCTCGTATCCTAAGCTTTCGCCGCGATATAAACGAGAGACCCGATAATGATACCGGCATAAGCACCGGCCCGGTTCATCCGCTTCCAGTACAGACCTAAGAATACGACGAGGAAGAAGGCGGCGCCGAACCCTCCGTATACGTAGACAAAGCCCATCGCCAAAAACCACGGTGGATTGATCGCTAACAGAACAGCCACGGCGGCGATCCCGAATATACTCAGGCGGAGCCAGTTCTTGAACTTCTTCTCACTGATCTTCTTCGGAGCTATGTTCAAGTACACGTCATAATAAAGTGACGTAGCGCAGTGCAGGAGCATGGAGTTGGCCGTCGATATAGCCGCTGCACAAATGGCTACCAGGGTAATGGCACCGATAATCGGCGGCGTGTACTCCTGAATGACCAAAGGAATGATATAATCGGTCGTCTTTCCGACCGGTATGCTGGGTACGAGCACTTTCGCCCCGAGACCGATGACGATCAGCGGCCCCATGATGAAGATCAACACGACGATCGTACCTACGACCTGCAAAATCGCCACTTTCACGTTTTGAGGCGCCAGCATCCTTGTGACCCAGTGCGGGGAAGAAGGCGTCCCTAAAGAGTTCGAAATGAAAATGGAAAGCAGGGCCCCGATACCGAAGGTCCCGAACGGGGAAAGCAGGATACCCTCCTCAAGGTCCGGTCCGCCGACGTTTGTCGGAGCGGTTGTCGTCGCAAGCGTGTCCAGGATACTGCCGATTCCACCCGTTAACGACCATACGACACCGCCCGCAAGCAGGACGCCGATCGTAATGAGGATCGTGTTCACCGTATCTGTCGCTGCCACCGACCAAAATCCACCTACACTGGTAATGATAATAAATAATAAGAATCCAAAGATTGCGAGTTTGTAATCAATGCCTGTAATACTGGAAAACACAATACCGAAACCAGTCACCTGAATATTGACGAGAAGCAAATAACCGATAAACATAAGAATGCCGACAATCGCCTGCAGAGCACTCTTGTTCTCAAACGGCTCGAACCGATGCCGGATGAATTCCGGAAACGTCCTGGCCGGCTTTTCCGGTCGTCTAATTTTGTACGCGACGATCGGAATCAAGGCACCACCGAAGCACCAGCCCGCGACCCAGCCGATGACAGCTGCGACACCGGAGCTGTACAAATAACCAGGGACCCCGATGACAGAAGCCACACTGACCCACGTCGCTGCCGTGGTACCGATACCAAGAAGCAGCCCCATCCTGTGGCCTCCGGCTGTATAATCATCGATCGACTCTGCTTTTTTCAAACTTTTTATATTCGCCCATACTAGAAAAAGCACATAAAAACTAAATACGACTACATACCATATCATTTGTCAGCAACTTCCTTCCCCACTTCATTTATACTTGAACAGTTTCCCTGTAGCTCCCCACCGTTTCACTCCTGATTTCTCCACTTTGTAACAGAGAAAGGTGCCTAACAGGAAGGAGAAAATCATCGTTCCCACCCACACCATCATCGCTATGAACATCGCCATCCTCCTCTTCATCCTTTTATGGAACCACTTGAAGCGATCACCAGCCCCTTTTTTGAAAAAAATAAAAAACCCTTCACTCACTAAGAGAAAAGGGTTTCGCACAACCGTAACGGGCTGCTGCTTGTCCTCTCATCTTCGGAATGACTTTCGCCTTCCACTGAAATTGGCACCGTGCATGCATCTGCCGGTTGCCGAGGCTTCACAGGGTCAGTCCCTCTGCCTCTCTCGATAAGAAAATTCAAACTATTCGATTGGTAATAGATTTCATTCTACCACATACCGCCGTTTCGTCAATTCCCTTCGTCACGAACCTCTCTAAGCTGGAGCCTTCAATTGGATACCAGTCGGATGATTTGAATCAGGATATACATCAACAGCAGAATCCCGATCCCTAAAGCCCGAATGCCGTACACCTGCCGTTCGGATAAATCCCTTCCCTGACTTTGTCTCCACGCAGGATAGAAGAATCCGACCACAGGAGCAAGAATGAGACCGATGGACATGAGTACGACAGAGATAGCTTCCATATGCCGGCTCCTTTTTTTAGAATAAAAAGAGAGCCCGCTTTAGTGCAGATCGGCTCTCTTCGTTCAACGCTTTTCCTTTCACCACAACAGGACAGCCATGATAAGGAATGCTATCAGAAAAATACTGATACGTATGATTCTCGGGATAGAAAACCACCAGGCTGTCACTTTGAATGAAATGCTTTCTTGGTCTTTGCTATTTTTATTCCCTTTGATACGAATTCCCCCTAAAAACCAACAGCTAGAAAAAGCCGTTTGAAGCATGTACTGCTTTTTGTTTTGTTCCAGAAAAAAGATCCTTCTCTTATTTTGTTCGACCTCAATGTCACTGGTAATCTTTATTAATCGCACCTCATTTATCGCTTTTTCAGAAAGCATAGAGAGTGGTTTAATCCTTTTCTTTATTATCCCGATAGCCGAGATCCAATTTATAAAAAATCAATTGACCTATATACACGAAGATAAGGAGTGTCCACAAACTATCTTCGACAGGATGAACGAATGTATCCACCAGGAACAGGATCAGGTACGAAACCAGTATTAAAATGGTTTGGATAACGAAGTTCTTTTTAAAACTCATCCAATCACCTCGGGGTCGTTTATAGATTACCCTGTTCTCCTCAGCCGTTCATGAAGTCCCATAACGCAGGCCCGTACAAGAGAGAAGCTAGACTGATGTAGACAAAGGATCTTCTTTGGCATATACCCTCTTCATTGGATTTAATTCCCATCTCAAGCGAAGATTAAGCCCGTGAAAGGATTTTCCCACCATTCATCAGGCGGTTTAGAAGTATGCGTGACCTTTATTACTTTTGCATGAACGATGCACGCCCGTTTATAAAATACCAGCCCCGAAAACATATAGTTGCCCTTACCTCAACCGTTGCTCCTCCCTGTCTCTGCCAAAGAAATGATAGAAAACTATTTCAAAAATGAGAAAGCCTGTAACGAGGGCACCTATATAGGGAGAGGGAGAGTCTGCCGCGTAGAAAATGACGAGGCAAAGCACAAAGGTAAGAAAGCCGGCAGCTATGGAAGACTTAACAAGTTTTGCACGCATTAAAAAGACTCCTTTACTGATGATGCTCCTTCATTACTCGAAAGACTCTGCCATCTTAATCATGTCTTCCTTCGACATCCCCTCAACCTTGCCTTTCCACTCATACGTAATCGATCCATTCGTCCAAATCAGCCGCTGCTCTCCGCCTTCCTTACCTGCATAACGCGCCGTCTGATCACCGACCATCGCTTCTTCCGTCTCTGTTTCTTCATAAGCAATTTCGCCGTCCTTGACGGTTGTCAGTTCCAGCTCTTCTCCCTTTTCACCATAAAAAGTGAAGATCAACCGGCTCTCTTCCTGCTGTTTGCTCCCCGAGTCGACTTGTACGCCGTCCACTTCATACGGCATGATCGTCGGATACATCGGCTGGTAAGCTTCGTCACCTGCGACGGCCTCCGCCATAGATGAATCGTACCGGTAAAGGCCTTCTTCTATTTCTTCCGGTTTATCGAAGGCATGGAGCAGGGGTTGGCCGTCGCTGAAATGCACCCGGGTGACATTCCCCTCTTCGTCCGTATTCACTCTTCCCTTAATACCTGCCGTCTCCCCATTACTGATGTTGATCTGGATATCAAAATCATACGCACCTTCCACATCCCCACTCTCTTCCACGTCCAGTTTCTTTATATCCATCTTTACATCATTGCTGTAAGCTTTTTGGTGAAAGCTTGTAAACAAGTTGGTATTCATCGCATCTTCCATCCGCTCATCGGTCATGTATCCGCTGAACTGCTCCTCGTAATAGTTTATGATGCCTTCGTGATCACTCTGATCAAAAAGCTTCGTTAATGCTTCATCCGGTCCGGAGAACATTTTCTCCAGCATCTCTGTCACCTTTTCTTTCGTCGTCGGCTTCTCTTCTGTATCTTCTCCTGCAGACGGATCGGATGAACAGCCGACAAACAGCAGCAGTACCACAGCAAGGGCGGTCATTTTTTTCCACATCGAAAAAACCTCCGTTTGTGTGTCTTCTTATATGTACGAATACCTACGGCCATTGGTTTCATAAAAATGGTAATAAAGGAAGAAACGCACCAGTCCCCACTTAAGGTATGGCGCGTTTTCGTTCTTATTTCCTGCTGTTTTCCTTCCATCTTTTCCTGTTGAATACCCACAGGGAGAAGAAGATAATGACAGCTGTTCCCACGGATAGAACCGTAGTATTTTCTACTGCATTTACTAAATTAGTCGTTAATACGATCGATAAGAGGATGGATAGAGTAAGTCTCCGTCCATTGTCCATTTCCTGTCACCTCCAAGCCGGTTCCAGTGAAATGGTCTCATAAAATCAGGCATTGACTCAACAGGAGGAGGAAATCCAGTCGGCAGCAAAAGTCCAGGTGCAGTAATTCCCATTTCTGCACCTGGACTTTTTATATCCGGTTTTTTTCTGTAGCGCTTTTACCACAAAAACGGCATCTGGTTCACCATCCGGTCGACGAGGCTCATGCCGACGAGGAAGAAGAACAGCATCATGACGACGCTCGTGATCAGCAGTCCGTAGAAACTGTCGAGGCCGCCTTCGGTTTCCCTGTCCGCATCGATGGAGAAAACAAGAGTGACGCTTGCGAGCAGGAACGCGACGAGTGTGACGAGATAGACGAGAGCGCCGACGAAGTTCAGCGAGATCAGCTGCAGGAAGTTGGCAAGAACGAGACCGCAGCCCGGGATGATGGCGAGTGCACCGTAGCGGGCCAGGACGTTCTTGAAGCTGACGTCGTTATGCATCAGTTTGGCGACGCCGACATTGATACCGGCGTAGACGGCGAGGAACAAGAGCATGTAGAGGAACGGCTCCAGGACGGTGGCGCCGAACGGGACCTTGACGAATCCTCCGAATCCTCCGGCCGCTTCCCGTGCGACGAAGTAGGAATACAAAGGCATCAGAAGGGCGATCGCAACGAGGGTGAGGACGCCTTCAAGGAGCTGGTTTTCCCCTGTCGCCCTGCTCGCCTGCCACGGGCCTTTCAGCGCATCGCGGGCGAAGGTGACGAACGAGCTCCCTGTCCGGGCCGCCCGGTTCGTATAGGGACCGCCGACTGGAACCGGAAGCGCGGCTCTGCGCACGACCGCCTCCCCTTCCACGCTGGAAGCGGGCAGACCGCAGCCTCCACAGAAATTCGCATCGGCCTCGATTGTCGTGCCGCATTGTTGACAGTACATAGAATCATCCCTTTCCATCTATTTGGTTGTTCTCTGGTGCCGCATGAAAAGAATCAGTTTCTATCGGTGTCCCGGATGGTGATTTCCTCGATCGCGAACGTGCCGTCGACAAGAACGAGCCGGTACTCCTTCTTCCGGTCATAGTCGACGCTCGCACCGTCCGCTCCGTGGAAGACGAACGTCTCCCTTGTCGTCAGGAAAAAGGTGTTCTCATCCCGGGCATCGATCGCCGACACTTCATTCGTGAGGAACTCATAGGATGAGCCGTCCTCTTCAAGCCCGGCCATGAAGCTTTTCAAATCAGAGGCTGCAACGCTTCCCTCTTTCAAAAAAGGTTCAATCCGGCTGTAGTCGCGTGTGTTCAACGCTTCTTCATACGCCGTCCGGAATGCTTCTACGAATTCAGCCGCCTGTTCTTCCCCGCCCCCGGGAGCCGCGGCTTCCACCGGCGCTTGTTCCTCCTCAAGGAAGGCATCTTCCTCCTCCATGCCGAACAGGAACGGGAGCGCACCGAACGAGACGTCTCCCGGACGGACGACCTCGGACTTCTCCACCCTGCCGTCTGCATTCTTCCATTCGGCGTGCAGCTCAAGCTTCGCATCCTCAGGAACCGGCCCGATCTCCCCGACCTCGGCGAGCGTCTTCTTCGTACTCTTTCCGTTCACGAACAGGACGGCTTCCGGCTTGTTCGTATCGATGCCGTAGGTGGAATAGAGGAAGTCCGCATAGAAATCGTAGCCGTTCTCCCCGGAAAAAATATCGAGCACCCATGTCTCCTTCCAACCCCCGTAATCACCGTCCGCTTTTCCTTTTATCTCATACGTCCCCGGATAGGCGGAAGCGAGCGTCTCCCTCTCGACCGGATCTTTGAAATCGTACGTCTCGTTCTCGACCTCAAAGGACGTATCGGAGAGCTCTGTCGTCACATGAACCGTCGTCGGCACCGCTTCGAACTCGAACCTGTCATAGAAAAGGAACGGTTTCTTCTTCACGATAAAAAACGGATTGCCGTAATCATCGCGCACGATCCGATCGAATTCCTGCTCCGCGTGGACAGCTCCGGTCAGCCGCTCACGAATCGTCTCCCAATCGCTCGTCTTGATGTAGCGCAGGTACTCCTCTTCCTTCAGCCAGGCGTCCTTCTTCACCTCAAGCTTATCAAGAAAACCTTCCGCATCCTCCTCCGTCACCGCCCGGTCCATCGCCTTGATCTTCGTGACCGGGTCAAGCAGCTGCGTCACGATGAAATGCCCGGCGACAAGCAGCACAATCGCCGCTCCTCCGATCAGGAACGTCAGCTTCTGCTTCTTCGAAAGCGGTGCCGTCTTCCGTTTCCCGGAAACGCGCGAGGCCCGCTTATTCCCACATCCTGTACAAAAGTTCTCCCCGTCCTTGAGCGCCTTTCCGCAATGCGTGCATGTTGCCATCGATGTGCCCCCCTCCTCTGCTGATCGGCCGTTATGTATCCAAGCTCTCCCCTTATTCAAGGACTATATTCACAAGGAAACATGGTTATGACACGCGGCCTCTGTAGGGAAGACGGGAAGCATGTCCTCCTTTCGGTATGTTTATTTCTCTCTCCATCCGCTGCAGCCGGTTGATGGAGCATAAAACAGAGGGGATATAATTACCGCATAGGGCAGAGGGGAATGGGCAGACTCCGGCGGGATTAGCGGAACAGGTGAAACCCCGGAAGAGCGACGCGATGAGGAGGCTCACCGGCCGCCCCGCGGAAAGCCTCCCATTCCCCGGAGCCCGACCTCTCCAACCCAACACCCACGTTTTCCATCACGCATATTCCACATTCCGCCTTTTTACATATCATGCATAAAGAGGCTTCTCGCGGACTCTTGGAATCCATGAAGAAAGGAGCTGCCTACAGCCATGAAAGACCATTCCCATAAGAAAACCGTCTCGAGCAGTTACCTGCCGAACTTCAACCCTGTCTTCAACCAGAAGAACAGTGTCCATCATAAACGGTTCGTCCAGTTCAACTTCGACAATCAGGCGTTCTCTGGCCTGCCGATCCTGTTCGAAGAAGACCGGGCGATCTCGAAAGTGTCGCTCCATGCCGGGACGACCGGGAACCCCGTTTCCTTGAACGGGCTCATCCCCGTCACCAATACATCAGAAGAAGCGTGCGGCATCGTCGTCAGCCTTTACAAAAACTATTTCGATCCTGCAAGCATCGTCTACAGCAACGCGGTCGAAATCGCCGGCGGCCGGGAGGGGTTCGCCCAGCCGGTCCCGCTCCTGTATGTCGATACGCTGCAGCCCCGGGAGCGGAACGTCACGTATTATTTGACGATCCGCAAGCTCGACCAGGACCCATCACTCGCCATTTTCGGATCGACGACGCTGACGGCGACAGAATACGGCAAATATTGACCTTAAAAGCGAACTTTATTTTTTAAATAAATAAAAATGTTCGCTTTTTACGGTTGTGGAACGGAAGCCTATCTGGTATAGTGAACACCGTAATCAATTCCATAAGGTACTCGTATATTCTCAGTGATATGGTCTGAGCGTCTCTACCCGGTTCCCATCGAAAGAACCGGACTACGAGTTGAGAATGTCACGGGTTTCCTGATTGGAACGGCTTTTCCATCCAATTGTACATTTTTGACTTGGCGTCTGAGACAGCAGCTGATCTGCTGGTCCCGGGCGCTTTTTTTATGCCGCGGCCCTTATGGAAAACCAAACATCGAAGGAGAGAGACAGATGAAGAAGACAGCCACAATCCGAACAATCGCACTTTTACTTATCGTATTATCCATGCTTGCCGGCTGTAACACCCAAACCGACACGACGAAAGCAGAGGCGGAGGAAGCCGATCCGCAGCAGCCGATCCTCATCCAGGGACCGATGCCGATCGAGGCGGAGGAATTCGCCGCTCGTCTGAAGGACGTCGAAGAGGAAACATCCGGCAGCTTCGTATTTTATAAAGGAACGGTCGATGATTATCCGGTCATCGTCATGAAGACAGGCAAAGGAATGGAAAACACCGCAGCAGCGACGGCGATCGCCATTGAAAAGTTCGATCCAGCCGCGATCATCAACCAGGGGACATCCGGCGGGCACGATCCGGAGTTGAACGTCTTTGATATCGTCCTCGGGAAACGAACGGTCAACCTCGGTTCTCTGAAAACGGGCCATTTGGAAGACGAAGAAGGCATCGAGCCGACCGAGTGGATCCCGATGGACCTGCTTGCCTCCGAAGGAAGTGCGGGCGAGGATGAAGACGCGGAAAAGGTCCGCTATTTCGAAGGGGACGAGGGTCTTCTGAAAGCAGCGAACGCCGTGAAGGATACGTATGAAGACGGCAAAGTCGTCGAAGGAACGATCGGATCAGCCGACGTCTGGAACAATGAAGTCGACCGCATCCAGTGGTTCCACGAGAACTTCGGCTCTTCTGTCGAGGAGATGGAAGGGGCGGCAGCGGCACAGATCGCCGGCGCCTATGATGTACCGTTCCTCGGCATCCGCATCCTTTCCAACAACAAGACGAACGGCGGAGCGTACAACCCGGACACGGCAGCATCGAATCAGGAGTATGTGTATGAGGTCGTTCAGGAATATATCAAGGAACAGGAATAAGAAAAAGTCCGGGAGCACATCCCGGACTTTTTTTAAATGTTAATAAGTGCATAAAAAAGACCTCGATGGGAGGTCGAATTATCGTTTTTTATTCGAACTGCTGATGAAAAGCTTATCTACTGTGGTGTTCAATACAGAGGCTATGTCAAATGCTAATTGCAAGGTGGGGTCGTATTTATCGTTTTCGATGGCATTGATTGTTTGTCTGGATACTTTACAGAGTTTAGCCAGTTCTTCCTGGGATAACTTAACCGATTTTCTTAATTCTCTAATGTGATTTTGCATTTAATCACCATATTTTTTTCTGTAAATTAGTAATGTCACTAAATAAATAACGGAAATGACAGTTAGAAACATTATGGGGGAAATCCCATTACCATTATAAGAAGCATTCCCATCGATAGTCAGGAAAAGGGACTGGGCCACTTCTAAAATAAGCACACCTATTACTACGATGAACGCATAGGATTGAGCTTTCGTGTGGATAAACTTCCTTCTTTCATCACCTCTTTGAAACATTGGTGCAACGAAAATCAAAATTCCGCTGATTAACAATAGGACGGAATACACGATTTTAACATAATCCATTTCCCAGCTCCCTCTCTCATTAAAATGTAAAATTCTTTTTACATTTCTTATCATAGCAGTAAATATAAGAATGTCAAATACTTTTTACATTTAATTCATCAAAAACCATCTTTCAAAAATTTACGTGAGTGAGAGGCCGGTCGAAAGTAGACTCGGCGCGGGAGTTCAAAGCTGTTTGAGCAAGAGGGTGTAGGGAAATGGGCAGCTCACCAGACGCAGGAGCCGCCCCCTGAACTATCTCCTTGTGGTTCTGTTTGATTTATCGAAAAGTATGTTGTGCTTCTTAAGATATGAATTGAAAGCGGCGACTTCCTGTTCTGGAAGGGCGAGGGCGACATACCCGTCCGGCCGGATCAGGTAGAGCGCATCCTGCTTCCATCCCTTCTTCTCCATCCCCGCCTGCCAAGGGAAGGCATGAATCGGCAGGGCATGCTTCTCTGCAAAGGCGGAGAGTGCCGGCTCCGCCTCGCCGTAGATGTGGATCTGCCAGTCGAAGGATGCGAGCGGGGCGAAATTGTCCCCGGCAGCTGTCTCTATCCAGGGGAGCCTGTCCCCTGCCTCGATTTTTCCGGCTGTGCCTTGACTGATGCTGCTTTGTTTATAGTTGATCTCTGTCTGGGAAACGATGCGGAACGCTTTTTTCTTTATGCCGGAGAAGCCGAACAGAAGGGGAAGCATGTGCGGAAAGAACACGTTCCGCAAGAAGCTGCCGCGCCTGTTGTCCCCGACGACGTTCTGGAACACCTTATCCGTTGTGGCGATCAGTTTTCTCGCAAAGGCTATCCGCTCCGCTTCGTACGTATCGAGAAGTGCGTCGTCTCCTTCGCCTTTCAGGACAGCAGCAAGCTTCCACGATAAATTGACGGCATCGCCGATTCCTGTATTCATCCCCTGGCCTCCTGCCGGGCTGTGGATATGCCCGGCGTCACCGGCGATGAAGGCACGCCCTTTCCGGAATTGCTCACTGACCCGGTGGTGGACGCGGTAGGTGGAGAACCAGTGGACGTTAGTCGCTGTAATGCCGACTTTCTCTTCCACGTAGCCGCTCACATCGGCATAAGAAAGGTCTTCTACACCGGTCAACTCGGGCGGCGCCATTCCGATTACACGGTACGCCCCTTTCTCCCGGACAGGCATGAACAGAAGCAGCTTATTGTCTTCCACGAAGATATTCATACTGCCGGGGACGACATCGATATCCGCTTCCACATCCGCTACGAAGAAGAGCTGTTCATACGTGCCGCCGGGAAAGCCCAGCCCGAGCCCCTTCCGGACGGTGCTGTGAGCGCCGTCACATCCGACCAGGTAGGAAACAGACGTCCTCTCCTCTTCCCCCTTTTTCTCAAGGCGGGCGTCGATCCGGTCCCCGTGATCCGTGAAGGCCGATAACGATGTCTCCCATTCCACTTCCACTCCGGCTCGCTGCAGTTCTTTCACCAGAATTTCTTCATGCTCATCCTGAGGAAGGTTAAGAACGTAAGGGAACGGGCTCACTCCCTTTCCTAAATTCGGGAATTCCAGCTTCGCCTTCTCTTCTTTCCCCTCCCAGAATCGAAGGGATGACATCGGGAGCCCCCGCTCGACGATCTGCTCAGCAAGACCGAGCTGCGCGTAATGTTCAAGGATCCGGGCGTGGATGACGAGCGCCCGGGACGCCTCCCCCGGTCCTTTATTTTGATCAATGATCCGGAAGGGAACTCCGAGTTTTACGAGACTATGAGCGAGCGCAAGGCCCGTCGGACCCGCACCTACAATTAGTACCTGAGCTTTCATCGTGATATCCTCCTCTTTTTGATAAGCGAATTAATGAACACTGTGTTGATAAACACCTTCTACCTCCATTATAATAAGCTGGAAGTAGATTACAATGAACAATCCGAGGCACAACTGCCGTATAATCAACAGTTTTCCAATGTAGTGTCGATTATATGAAAAAAGGGGGACAAAGATGATGACCCATGACCGACGCGTCATCCGGACGAAGAAGCTGATCCGGGAAGCACTTGCTGAGCTTATCGGGGAAAAAGGGTTCCATGCCGTCTCCGTACGGGACATTACGACGAGAGCGGCGATCAACCGGGGTACCTTCTACCTTCATTATCAGGATAAGTTCGATCTCCTGGAGCAGTGTGAGAAAGAGGTGTTCGCGGAGATCGAAGCGGTGGCGGAGAAAGTGGACGTCCAGGAGATGAAGCATTTCCTCGCAACGAATAAACCACTCCCCTTCATCGTATCCCTCTTGGATTATATAAAGGAAAATGCAGCGTTCATGCATGCGGTCCTCGGTCCGAACGGCGACGTTTCCTTCCAGCTCGCGTTCAAAGATTACTTGAAGACGAACGTCGGCAGGGAGGTGCTGCAGACCGCGAAGGAGGAAGATCGTCTGGTACCGTACGATTACCTGCTCTCCTATCTGGTATCCGCTCATCTCGGGGTGATCCAGGAGTGGCTGGAAACGGGAACGAAGGAATCACCGGAGGAGATCTCGGTCTACATCGCCCGGCTGTCGCTGCTCGGCCCATTCCAAGCAGCCGGACTTGCCAAGAGAAAGAAATAACAGAGAGCCGGGCTCCCCATACAAAAAAAAAGCCTGCCGAAGGACATTCTTCGGCAGGCTTTTTTGTTTATTTCGGTAACGGTGCTTTTTCTGAAACGAAGCCTTTCTCCACGAGCTCTTCCCAGAACGCTTGAGGGATCTCCTTCTGGATCATGGCGATATCCTCTTTGATCCGGTCCGGACGCGTCGAGCCCGGAATGACGGACTTCACAGCAGGGTGCGCCGTCGAGAACTGGAGCGCAGCTGCTTTCAGCGGGACGCCGTGCTTGTCGCCGATCTCCTTCAGCTGATTAACGCGGCCGATGATGTCGGCTCCCGCCTTCTCGTAGTTGAAGTGATCGCCGCCGAGCAGCACACCGGAGTTGTACGGTCCACCGACGACGATGCCGACGTCGTTTTCCTCCGCCGTCTTCATCATGCGCTCGAGGGCGCGGTCGTGCTGAAGCAGCGTGTACTGGGTCGCAGACAGACATAAGTCCGGCTTGTTTTCCTCCATCTCCATCGCGATTTCAATCGGTTCGGTCGTGTTCACGCCGAGACCCCACGAGCGGATGACGCCCTGTTCCCGGAGTTCAGACAAGACACGGAACGCACCGGTCCGCGCCTCTTCGAACTTCGCAATCCAGTCGTCGCCGTGGAAATCCGGAGAGACGTCATGGACGAACACGAAGTCGAGGCGGTCGGTCTTCAGACGATCGAGGCTCTGTTCGATCGAGCGCCGTGTCGCATCAGCCGAGTAATCGGTCACGACTTTATTGTTACGGGCGTACTGGAACAAGCCTTCCTTGTCCTCTTCTTCTTCCTCCAGCACGTACCGCCCGACCTTCGTACTGATCAAATAATCGTCGCGGTCATACTTGGACAGCACCTCGCCGAGACGCATCTCCGCAAGGCCTGCGCCGTAAAACGGTGCCGTATCGAAATAACGGACACCCTCATCCCAGGCGGTTTGGATCGTTTCTCTCGCTTCTTCCTCGGACACTTCGCGGAACATGTTCCCGAGCGGAGCCGTTCCGAGTCCGACTTTATGCTTTAACGCATGTTCGAATGTTTTCATCTTTCCAGATCCTCCTTTTTGCATTGCTTAAAGGTATATATCCGGAATGAGGAAAAGGGAAACACGAACACTTACAGCGGCTTCGGTTCGTTGACCTGCTCGTCCGGATTCCACTCTAAGAGCTGGCCCGCATGGACAAGTCCGGAGCCGAAACCGTATAGAAGCACGCGGTCGCCGTTCTGGACTCTGCCTTCCCGGATTCCGAGGTCGAACGCCAAAGGAATGGATGCCGCCGACGTGTTCCCGAAGTTTTCCAGGCTGTACAGCGTCTGATCCATCGAGTAGTCCAGCTTTTCACTGATCGGCTCGATCAAACGCAG
>NZ_ANPF01000057.1:0-12141 GCF_000328325.1 Halobacillus sp. BAB-2008
TCCTTCGCGGATCATCGCTTGTGCAAGAACCGTCGCTGTAGTCGTACCGTCCCCGGCTACATCGTTTGTTTTGGAAGCTACTTCAGAAACGAGCTGTGCTCCCATGTTTTCGAACTGGTCTTCCAATTCGATTTCTTTCGCGATAGTCACACCATCGTTCGTGATCAGTGGAGAACCGTATTTTTTATCCAAAACGACGTTACGTCCTTTTGGTCCGAGTGTTACTTTTACAGCATCTGCTAATGTATCAACACCACGAAGCATGGAGCGTCGTGCGTCTTCACTAAATTTGATTTCTTTAGCCATTTAAAAATGCCCTCCTCATTAAAATCGTATTTCTAAGTATTTATAGAAAGAAAGTGACTACTGGATGACAGCCAGTACATCTGATTCGCGCAGAATCAAGAATTCGCTGCCTTCGTATTTCACTTCTGTACCTGCGAACTTGGAGTAGATGACGCGGTCGCCTTCTGCAACTTCAAGCGCTACTTTTTCTCCGTTTTCTGTCACACGGCCGGAACCGACAGCGACGACTTTACCTTCCAACGGCTTTTCTTTCGCTGAATCCGGAAGTACGATTCCGCTTGCAGTAGTTTGTTCTTCCTCAACTAGTTCAATAACAATACGATCACCAAGTGGCTTTAACAATTAGGACACCCTCCTTGATATGGTTGTTTCAAATTTTTTGTCGTTTATTAGCACTCGATGTTGGCGAGTGCTAACACAGTTATTATAATAATAAATCTGCCTTCGTTTTTCAAGTAGGAACTACACAATTTTTTTGCTTCTTTTTCGACAATATTCGTACGATAACCCTTATTTCTTACGTGAGGTTTTGAAACTGTGATAAAATACATAAAGTATGGATATTGAGGTTCACGGGCGGACGTTGTCTTGACCCGTTTACTGTTATATAAAAGGAGCCGTGAATTTATGCCAAACCGTTATTGGTATATCATTCTGACTTATGTTATTACACAGTTATCCGCCCTTGCCGGTGCACCGCTTCTGGTGGCTCTCGGTATGGGAAGGTATGATGCCGTCGCCGTCTGGTCCGTCGCCAGCTTCACAATCGCGACGATCATCATCTTGATTCTGCTGAAGCCTGATCTTCGGGAAGAAATGACGAGAAGCGATCGTTCCTCGGCCGGGTCTGTCGTGCTTTGGTCGATTGCGGGTGTATTCCTGGCGTTGTTCGCCCAGGCGATTGCAGCTACGATCGAATCGCAGCTGTTCGATGTGCCGGCAGGGTCCGAGAATACGATGGGATTGATGGAGATTGCGCGTCAGTCACCGCTGTTCATCCTGCTTCCGGTCGTGTTTGCACCGATTACGGAGGAAATCCTCTTTCGTAAAATCATTTTCGGGTCGATCTATAAACGAACGAACTTTTTCTTAGCCGTTCTCGTATCGTCCTTGATCTTCGGTGCTTTTCACTTTGATTTCACCCACATGCTAGTCTACTTCTCCATGGGAGTCGTATTCGCCTTCCTGTATGTCAAAACAAAACGAATTATTACACCAATCGTGGCACATATGGCGATGAACTCGTTCGTTGTCATCACGCAGTACTTCCTCACGGAGGAAGACATCAGAAGGATGCAGGAACAATTAGAGACCATCTTTATTGGAGGCTTTTTATAATTATGAGAACATCACCAATGTTCATGGCCATGCTCTACCTTTCCATGGGCGTCGCCTTCACGTATATTGCGGCCCAGTCGGCCGGTGAGACCGTGTGGAATGCGATGACCATCATCCTGGCGTCGGTCGCGACCGTCAACATCGCCGTCGCCATCCGGCTGTTTAATCTTCACAGGAAAATACAGCAGGCAAAAAATAAGAAAGAATAACAAAAGCAGGAGCTGCGGAGCTCCTGCTTTTTTATGTCTTGTATAGTGGGAATCAGACGTGAGAAGCGGGCTCCGGGAAAGGAGAGGCTTTCCGTGGGGCGGCCGGTGAGCCTCCTCATCGGAGTCCTTTATGTCAAACACAGCACCACAATACCAGTTCCTGCCCTCCGCTATCTTTATCTTCATTTCCTTAGAGGAAGATATGCAGGATCGGAGCCCGCCCCTCCCAGACCTTCCAAAACCACCTATTCCTTCGAGTCGTCCTGTGCTCCTTTTAGTATAAAGGAGAAAGGGATGGCAAGGACGAGGACGACTCCGGAGACGAGGAAGGCTTCATTCAGCGTCTGCAGCGTGGCGGCCTGGAGGTCGATGTCGGAAGCCGCCTGGATCTGCGCCCTCCGCACTTCATAATAGACAGAGAAAAAGACGATGCCTATCGAGGACGACATCTGGCGGATGATGTTGTTCATCGCGGACCCTTGCGCGACGAGATGATCCGGGATGCTGTTCATGCCGGACGTCGTCGCCGGCATATTGCCCATCCCCATCCCGACGCCGCGGACTGTATTCAACAGCAGGATCAGCCAGTAAGGGGTCGACAGGTGAAGGAACCCGAGTGCGAACGTCGCTGCCGCCATGATGGCAAGCCCCGGCGGGACGACATAGCGCGGCCCTTTTTTATCAAGGATTCTTCCTCCGAGCGACATGAATACACCGCTCGCAGCCGCTGCCGGCAGGAATAAGAGCCCCGTCATCACTTCACTCCAGCCGTAGACGTTCTGGATCAACAGCGGCAGCAGGAATATCCCGGAGAAGAGTCCGATCGAGGCGGCGGATGTAACGACAATCGACGCCGCATAAGTCGGGACCCGGAACACCGATAAGTTCAACAGCGGATCGTCCTGTCGGTTCTCGTAGAAAACGAACAGCACGACGGCTGCGAGTCCGACGACGATAAGGACGATGTTGATCGGGTCCAGGAGGTGATCCAGCGTCCTCCCTCTTCCGAGTGCAAACAGCAGGCCGCCGATGCCGAGCGATACAATAAGAAATCCGACAAGGTCGAATTTCTTTTCGGGATGGGTTTCCGTCCGCTCCAGGTATTTCGAAGAGAGGACGAGTCCCGTCAGGCCGAACGGAATGTTCAAGGCGAAGAGCCACGGCCAGTCGACGTATTGGATGAGAAACCCGCCGATCGTCGGTCCGATTGCGGGGGCGACCATAGCGGCGATGCCGTACACGCCGACAGCAAGGCCCCGTTCGTGCCGGGGGAAGGACTGGAAGATGAGCGCCATGGCGATCGGCAGCATCAGACCGCCGGCCATGCCCTGGATGGCCCGGGAGACGATCACCATCGAGAGCGTCGAGGAGAAGAAGCCGCACAGTGACCCGACAAGGAAGAGACAGAGCCCGGACAGGTACACCTTTTTCTTCCCGAACCGGTCGCCGAAGTAGCCGGTCAACGGCATCGTCATCCCCATCGCGACCATGAAGATCGTCAAAATCCATCCGACAGAAACGGCATTGGAATCGAATATTTCTATAAAACGTGGCAGAATCGGATTCAGCATGCTGTTGTTCAGAATGACGGTGAAGGTTCCGAACAGGACAGACACGACGACGAGCCACTTATTAGGTAATCGTTTCATCGTACCTTACCTCCTTAATTACCTAGTTACTATACCACCATCCTGCAACTCTAATCGCCGCTTGACCGATTTACGAGAGAGGAATCTTTTTTCTTTGTAATCGCTTCCCCTCTCCCGCCTATGTTTATAACGTTTTTCAAGGTGGGTATAACAAAGGAGAATCACACAAGGAGGCGAACCATTTATGGGACGTTTAGATAATAAAGTAGCTGTTGTGACCGGTTCTGCGACAGGAATCGGAGCGGCAACCGTGAAATTATTCGCAAAGGAAGGCGCGACGGTGGTCTGTGCCGACATCAATGTCGATGCCGTGAAGAAGACGGTGGATGAAATTCATAACGAAGGCGGCGAGGCGGAGACGTACACGCTCGACGTATCGAAAGAGGACAGCGTTTCGGCATTTGCTGATTACCTGAAGAAGACGTACGGCAACATCGATGTCCTGTTCAACAACGCAGGGATCGACGAAGAAGGCGGCAAAGTGCACGAATATCCGGTCGATCTCTTCGACCGGATCATCGCTGTCGATCTGCGCGGAACGTTCCTGACGAGCAAATACCTGCTTCCATTAATGATGGATAACGGCGGATCGATCATCAACACATCTTCCATGTCCGGAAGAGCTGCTGACCTCGACCGCTCCGGCTATAACGCGGCGAAAGGCGGAATCACGAACTTCACCCGTGCGATGGCAATCGACTACGCCCGGGACGGCATCCGCGTCAACTCCATCGCTCCCGGTACGATTGAGACACCGCTTGTAGACGGCCTTGCCGGTTCGAAGGAAGATAAGGAAGGACAGGAATTCCGTGATGCCAACAAGTGGATCACTCCACTCGGCCGACTTGGAAGCCCGGATGAAATCGCATCCGTCGCCCTGTTCCTCGCCAGTGACGACAGCTCCTATGTAACCGGAGAGGACATCACGGTCGACGGCGGCATCATGGCCTACACGTGGCCGGGTAAAATGCTGATCGATAAGAAATGGAAAGAAGAAACCGAATAAGAATAACAAAAAAAGATGCCGGAGCCGGCATCTTTTTTTCAATCCTCTATTTTTCCATCCAACGGATAATGCTTCAAAAAGTAGACGAGCGCTTGAAGCTCAATCGCAAGATCGATATGATGCACCCTCACATCCGACGGCACGTTGATTCGGGCCGGCGTGAAGTTCAGGATACCCGATATTCCGCCCTCGACGAGACGGTCGGTGATCGCCTGCGCCTCTGAGGCAGGAACCGTCAGAATCGCGACCTTCAAATCGCCGATCTTCTTCTCCAGATCATCGATGTGATGGACCTCCACCCCGCCGACTTCACTCCCGATCCGATTCTCACTCGCATCGAAGGCAATCTCGATCTTTGTATTATTGTTCTTCGTGAAATTGTAATTCAGGAAAGCCGTTCCCAGGTTCCCGACACCAATCAGCGCGACACGTGTCGTCTCGTCCTGATCCAGCGTCTTCCGAAAGAAGGAAAGCAGGTACTCGACATTGTAACCATAACCTTTCTTCCCGAGGGCTCCGAAATAGGAGAAATCACGGCGGATGGTTGCGGAATCGACTTTGACTGCCTCACTCAATTCTTTCGATGACACCCGCAGTTTCCCCTGGCTGTGCAGGTTGTTCAGGAAACGGTAATATAACGGAAGCCGCTTCGCTGTCGCCTGAGGGATTTTCGCTTGTTCTATATCCATTGTCGTCTCTCTGCTCCTTTACTCGTCATTTCTTCGGTAATCTCCGTTCTTCCCTCCGGTTTTCTCTGCAAGGTAAGTCGGACCGATGACCATGCCTTTATCTACTGCTTTACACATATCATAAACCGTCAATGCTGTGGCAGAAGCGGCCGTTAGCGCTTCCATTTCTACCCCGGTGCTTCCCTTCGTCTTCACGGAAACCTCGATCAGCAGCTTTTTCGTTTCCCCTGTTTCCCAATCGAAGGATACATCGATTCCCTTCAAGGAAAGCGGATGACACATCGGAATCCAATCCGACGTTTTCTTCGCTGCCATGATTCCGGCGACTTGGGCGACCGCGAGCACGTCCCCTTTGGCCATTGTCTGGTTGGTAATCTTCTCGTATATTTCTTCCTTCACTTCCACACTCGTTCTCGCAACAGCCGTCCGGACCGTATCGTTTTTCTCTGATATATCGACCATCCGTGCCCGGCCCTGCTCATTAAAATGACTGAATTCCGCCATCTCCAACTACCCCTTTTATGTGATTGGTCATGCCGCAGGCGGCAACACTAGTTTCATTTTAACAAAAAATCACAGGGAAGTCGTTAAAGTTTTCACAATCTCGCGAGGGCTTCTGTTGCTAGCAGGCTCACCGATGATATACACTTGATTTATCGAGGTGAAACGACATGATTCTCATGCAGTTGAATCAATTGGAAAAGCGTTTCGGCGCTGAATTGATTTTATCTAATATTAAACTGGAAGTACAAAAGAACGACCGGATCGCCATTGTCGGCAGAAACGGTGCAGGAAAGTCGACCCTGCTGAAGATGATGGCCGGCGAGATGAGCTATGATGAAGGAAACATCTTCATGCCGAAGGAAACGACGCTCGGATATCTCGCTCAAAACACAGGCCTGCAGTCCGACCAAACGATCTGGAATGAAATGGAGAAAGTCTTCCTCCATCTGAAGGACTTAGAGAAAGAGCTGCGCGCGATGGAAGCGAACATGGCAGACCCTGACCTGATCTCGGATCAGGAGCGCTACCAGCAGTTATTGACCGATTATGACCGCAAGCAGGAATACTTCAAGAACGCAGGCGGATACCAATACGAAGCGGATATCCGCTCGGTACTGAACGGGCTGAATTTCCAGCATTTCAACTGGGATACACCGATCACGTCCTTAAGCGGCGGCCAGAAGACGAGGCTGGCACTCGGGAAGCTGCTGTTGAAGAAGCCGGACGTGCTTATTCTCGATGAACCGACCAACCACCTGGACATCGATACGATCTCCTGGCTCGAAGGGTACCTGCAGGGCTACCAGGGTGCGGTCGTCATCGTTTCCCACGACCGCTACTTCCTCGATAAGATCGTCAACACGGTCTACGAGATCGCCTTCCAATCCTCTAAGAAGTATCACGGCAATTACAGTAACTACCTGAAGCAGAAAGAAGCCGACTTCGAGCAGGAAATGAAGCGATTCGAGAAGCAGCAGGAAGAGATCAAACGGATGGAGGACTTCATCCAGAAGAACATCGTCCGTGCGACGACGACGAAGCGCGCCCAGAGCCGGCGCAAACAGCTGGAGAAAATGGACCGGCTGGAAAAACCGAAAGACGATAACCAATCCGCGAAGTTCAGCTTCCAAGTGGCGAAGCGCAGCGGAAACGATGTGCTCAAACTGAGAGACTATGCGTTCCGTTATCCGGACAGCGATACGAACCTGTTCGACAAGGTTTCCCTTGATCTGAACCGAGGCGATTCGGTGGCCCTCGTCGGTCCGAACGGGGTCGGAAAGACCACCCTCCTTAAGACGATCATCGGCGATTTGGAAGCCGTCAAAGGAGACAAGCTGATCGGCACGAACGTCCAGATCGGTTACTACGATCAGGAACAGAATAAGTTGAATTCCACGAAGACCGTTCTGAATGAGCTATGGGACGATTACCCGATGAAAAATGAGAGGGATATCCGGACCATTCTCGGAAACTTCCTTTTCTCAGGCGAAGATGTCCTGAAGCCGGTCTCTGCCTTGAGCGGTGGAGAGAAGGCACGTCTCTCCCTCGCCAAGCTGATGATGCAGGAAGCGAACTTCTTGATTCTGGATGAGCCGACCAACCACTTGGACCTCGACAGTAAAGAGGTGCTGGAAGCCGCACTCGTCGACTATCCAGGAACGTTACTGTTCGTCTCCCACGACAGATACTTCATTAACAAAATCGCGACACAGGTCGTCGAGATGAATCCGGAGGAAACGAGACTGTTCCTCGGAGATTACGACTACTATGTGGAGAAGAAACAGGAAGAATATGAACTCGAGCAGCTGGAAGCCGAAGAGCGGCGCCTGAAAGAGCCCGCCAAGCACGAGCCACAGGCCAAGAACAGCTTCCAGGAAGATAAAGCTGCGAAGCGGGAAGAGCGGAAGAGAAACCGCCGTATCGCTGAAATAGAAGCGGAGATTGAACAGATCGAGCAGCAGCTGGAAGAGAATGAAGCCTTACTCTGTGATCCGGAAGTCTACCAGGACCACGAGAAGTCCCTTCAGCTCACGCAGGACAATGCCGAAAAGCAATCTGCTCTCGAGCAGTTGATGGAAGAATGGGAAACGCTGCACGATGAATAAGAAGAGAGCATCCACAGATGGTGGGTGCTCTTTTTTCGTCCTTATTTCTCTACAGATTATCAACAAAGTTACTAACAGCTGTGTATTTGATTTATCGGTTTTCAACAGGGTTATGCACATTATCCACAATAAAACCCGACGTTATCCACAGAAATGGTATCGCTTTCTTTTAAGATCACACATATCCACAACCTGGAAACCAAACGCATACTTATACACATGTGGATAAGAAAACAAAAACCCTCCGTGAAGGAGAGCTTTTGTCACCTCTTACTTTTTCCTTGCGCCGAACTGTTCTAAATCGAGCCCGGGGTTCGCATTGAGATCCCACTCGGACCGATGTCCTTGGTTAAAGGCAACTGCCCCTGCTGCTGCAATCATTGCTGCATTATCTGTACACAGCGACAGTGGAGGAATGAGCAGTTCTGTATCGATATCCACAAACTTCTCCTGAAGCGCCTGACGCAGCCCTCTGTTTGCAGCCACGCCTCCGGCGACGATCATTTGCTTGACGCCGTATTCCTCAGCCGCGCGGGCCGCCTTCGTCGATAAGACATCGACGACGCTCGCCTGAAAGCTTGCCGCTACATCGGCATCCTTCAGTACTTCTCCCCGCTGCTTCGCTTTATGAAGCCGGTTGATGACGGCAGATTTCAAACCGCTGAAACTGAAGTCGTACGAGCCTTCTTCCAGCCAGGCCCGTGGGAAGTCAATCGTCTCTTCTCCTTCTTGTGCCAGCCGGTCGATTTGAGGGCCGCCTGGGTATGGCAGCTTCAACGTACGTGCCACTTTATCATAGGCTTCCCCTGCGGCATCATCCCTCGTTTCTCCGATGATTTCATAGGAGCCGTGCTCTCTCATCAGGACAAGCTCGGTGTGCCCTCCGGAAACGACCAGGGCGAGCAGCGGGAACTCGAACTCTTTCTCCAAACGGTTGGCGTAGATATGGCCGGCGATATGGTGGACGCCGACGAGCGGTTTCTGCTTCGCAAAGGCGACGGCTTTTGCTGCATTCACCCCTACTAAAAGGGCTCCTACCAATCCCGGTCCTTCGGTAACGGCGATCGCATCCATGTCATCGATCGTCATCTCCGCCTCGTCCAACGCTTCTTCCAGTGTGATCGTCATCTGTTCGATATGGTGTCTTGAAGCGATTTCCGGAACGACCCCGCCGAACCGCTTATGGCTCTCGATTTGAGAAGCCACGACGTTTGCTACCAGTTCTCTTTCATTTTTTACGATGGCGACAGCTGTTTCGTCACAGCTTGTCTCAATTGCCAGTATATATTGATCCTTCGTCATTTTAATCCCACCCACATTACTAACGCATCTTCTCCGTTGTCGGAGTAATACCGTTTGCGGATTCCACCCGGTACCAGTCCGAACTTCCGGTACATATGCTGCGCGGCTGTATTTGATACCCTCACTTCAAGGGAGAGTTGAATCGCTCCATGTTCAATCGCTTGTTCGCACGTATGGCGGAAGAGGTTCTCCCCGTGCTTTTGTCCCCGGTAGTCCGGATGGATGGCGATATTGGTGACGTGTGCCTCGTCGATGATCAGCCACAAACCGCAATATCCGATAATCCTGCCCTCTTCTTCGACGACATAATAGTGGGCGTACGGATTATCATCCATCTCCTTTTGAAAGGTTTCCTCCGACCACGGGACAGGGAAGGAAATCTTCTCTACTTCCATGACCCCTTCCACATCCGCAGGCGTCATCTGTCTGATTGCTGCCATGTCACTGCTTCTCCTGCTGTTCCAGCCATTTGACTTCGGCCTCCGGCAGACGCAGATAATTCGGTACTAGATCATGCAGCGCCCCAGGTTCCCGGTCCACTGCGACGTCTGCAAGGATGGATGGACGAGCAAATTGGTAGGGAGCAGCCGGGATGACCGCTTTTTCCCCGAGGACCTCTTTAATCTTCTCTTCATGGACGGCGATATCCTGACTAAGGAACAGAACAGGACGGTCCAATTCTTTCAATTGGTTCAGCCAGTCTTCCATAAGTATGTTCGTCTCCTCCATCACGACCGTCATGGATGAATCGTAAAGGCCTGTGTACACAAGACCGCGGCGCGCATCAAAGAAAGGACATACATATCCATCAAAGAATGCGCCTTGACGGGCAACAGCCTCCAGACTGGAAATGCCGACTACAGGAATGCCGAGTGCCCATGCCATCGTTTTCGCCGTCGTAAGACCGATACGCACGCCTGTGTAAGAACCGGGTCCGTGTGCGACAGCAATTCTGTCCAGCTCTTCCGGTTTCGTACCCGTTTCCTCCATCAGCTGGTCGATCGCAGGCATGAGGCGGATCGAATGGTTTTTTTTCATATTCGTAACATATTCACCAGCGACGGTGCCGTCTTTCAGAACGGCCACCCCCATCACATAATTGGACGTGTCGATCGCAAGTATATTCATAATAAAATCTCCTTACATATCGCATCGAAATGTTCCGATTTCGCATCGAGTTTAATGGAACGGGTCGATTCGTCTTTGTAGTGGATCGTGATGTCGAGACGCTCCTCCGGCAGGTACTCCCGGATGAACTGCGCCCATTCGACGACCGTGACGCCTTCGCCTTCAAAGTACTCTTCAAAGCCGAGGTCTTCCTCGCTGTCCTCCAAACGATAAACGTCCATATGATAGAAAGGCATCCGTCCCTGGTACTCCTTCATGATCGTGAACGTCGGGCTGTTTATATTCCTCGTTACACCGAGGCCTTTTCCCAGTCCCTTCGTAAACGTCGTTTTTCCAGCGCCGAGATCTCCTTCCAGCGTCAGCAGATCTCCAGGTACAAGTCGTCCTCCAAGCCGCTCTGCAAGGCGCTGCGTCTCTTCTGCAGAAGAGCTGATGCATTCATATATAGCCATAGGTTCATTCACTCCTCAAATGCGTGTAACCGGACTTTTCCAGCCGTTTTCTTTGTCCATGTTCCTGTAAATAGACAGAAGCTTCCGCCTGACGTTTGGAAGTAACACTTCCAACCCGGGTAATACGAAGTTTCAGCTGCTCCGCAATCTGCTGAACGCGTTCCCAATCCTTTTCCGGGACGGTTCCGAGCAGCTCAAAATCTTCCCCGCCGGAAAGCATCCACTCTTTATATCGATCCGGATATACATGCATCAATGCATCCGAATACGGGAGATAGTCCGCATCAATAATCAAATCGACATCACTTGCTTCTGCTATTTCATTTGCTTCGTTGGCAATACCGTCACTGATATCGTTCAACGCCACTCGTTCCAAATTGGAGAGTCCTGCTGCGAAAGAAACCCTGGGTAACGGCATCCGGTGTCTTTCCACAAGAAAAGCCGTCTCCTTGTCCGGGTTCTCCCCTTCTTTAAGGAGCCATTCGAGTCCTCCGCGCGAATCTCCGAGCGTACCTGTGACGAAGACAACATCAGCAGGCTGAGCCACAGAACGATACCTTGCTTTATTTTTATCGACCATCCCGATCACCGTAACCGTCACAGAAAGCTCCTGTCCGGAAACGGTGTCCCCGCCGATCAAATCCATATGATAACCAGCAGCAAGAGCATCCATGCCTGCATACAGGTCATGAAGCTCCTGCTCTTCCCAATGGGAAGGGATCGTGATGGAAACGAGATAATAAGCAGGCGTACTCCCCATTGCAGCCAAATCACTTATATTGGCTGCCAACACCCGGTGACCGACATGATAAGGAGCCATTGTATCTTTCGTGAAATGGACCCCCTCCACCATCGTATCCACCGCTGTGACGATATCACTTGCGGGAGCGCGAAAAACAGCCGCATCATCCTGAATTCCTTTAATCAGAGAAGACTGCCGATAAAACTTCGGTTGAATTGATTGAATAAACGAAAACTCATCCATACATACGTCCCTTTCAATAAAAAAGTCTTTCTTCTTCTATTATACCAACAGGACGCTTAATATAAAAAATTCCATAATAAAAGCCTTAGGAAAGCATCCTAAGGCTGGAAGTTTAATTTTAAATAGTGGCGGTCCGGACGGGACTCGAACCCGCGACCTCCTGCGTGACAGGCAGGCATTCTAACCAACTGAACTACCGGACCAAACATTTAAAGACTAAAGTAAAATCGACACAGTGATCGATTTAAATTGGTTGCGGGGGCAGGATTTGAACCTGCGGCCTCCGGGTTATGAGCCCGACGAGCTACCAGACTGCTCTACCCCGCGATATTGTGGGAATATATATCCCATTATAATGGTTGTAATCAATGTGGCGACGTCCTACTCTCACGGGGATCTACCCGACTACCATCGGCGCTGAAGAGCTTAACTGCTGTGTTCGGCATGGGAACAGGTGTGACCTCTTCG
>NZ_ANPF01000058.1:0-4245 GCF_000328325.1 Halobacillus sp. BAB-2008
AGCTTTCTGCATCCAGAAGCGCGATCGATCGTGCCATCGGTCTTGTCGTCAGCTCCAACCTTGCAGAGTGCATTCAAGGGGCCAATGACGATCAGACAACAGAAGCGTCCATTAACGAAGCTGTTCAATTGCTAGTCAAAAGCAGATAATTTTTTTACTTTACAATATACCCCTACACGTATTAGTATAACCCAATAAGGAGGCAGTAAAATGTCAGAGACGAAGAAAACGAACATCATTTTATTCAGCGGAGATTACGATAAGGCGATGGCCGCTTATATCATTGCCAACGGGGCAGCAGCCTATGATCATGAAGTTACCATCTTCCATACTTTCTGGGGACTGAATGCTCTGAGGAAAGACGAACCAATTAAAGTGAAGAAAGGCTTCATGGAGAAAATGTTCGGGAAAATGATGCCACGGGGCGCGGATAAAATGGGCATTTCTAAAATGAATTTCGCAGGATTCGGCCCTAAAATGATCAAAGACGTTATGAAGAAGCACAATGCTGTGCCGTTGCCGGACTTGATTGACATGGCTCAGGAACAGGAAATCAACCTTGTTGCCTGTACAATGACGATGGATCTCCTCGGTCTCCAAAAGGAAGAACTGTTGGATGACATCCAGTACGCTGGTGTAGCTGCTTATTTGGCAGATGCAGAAGAAGGAAACGTTAACCTATTTATCTAATCAGGAGGTTGAAACCATATGAAAACAATGACAGCTAAAGAAGTAGAACAGCAGCTGAGTGAGGCTCTGAACATCATTGATGTCAGAGAAGACGAAGAAGTGGCAGAAGGTAAAATACCCGGTGCTGCACACATCCCTCTGGGATTTATTGAAGAGCGGGCGGTTGAATTGGATAAAGATAAACCTTATATCATGGTTTGTCGCTCCGGCGGACGCAGCGGCCGTGCTTCAGAAATACTCATGAGTAAAGGGTTTGACGTAACAAACATGGAGGGCGGCATGCTCGCCTGGGAAGGCCCGACAGAATAAATCACATACCTATATGGGTAAGGAGGAATCTCAGATGACAATTAAAACGAATCAGACGCTTGATGCCAAAGGATTGGCCTGCCCAATGCCGATTGTAAAGACGAAGAAAGCATTCAAAGACCTTGCTGCAGGAGATGTCTTAGAAGTGCTTGCAACAGATAAAGGTTCCAAAGCCGACCTGCAGGCATGGGCGAAAAGCTCCGGACACGACTATCTCGGTATTATCGAAGACGGGGATGTCCTGAAACACTATCTCCGGAAAACCAGCGGCGAAGAAGCACAGGAGAAGAAACATCCACACATCGTGGACAATGAAACACTTCAGGAAGTACGCTCACAGGAAGTAACCATACTGGATGTTCGTGAACAGGCAGAATTTGCATTCACGCACATCCCGGGAGCGGTATCCATTCCACTAGGAGAGCTGGATGCACGCATGAATGAGATCGACAGCACCAAACCTGTTTACGTCATCTGCCGCACAGGAAGCCGCAGTGACTTGGCTGCACAGAAGCTGGCAGACAAAGGCTTGGAGAACGTGTACAATGTCGTACCTGGGATGAGGGAATGGAACGGAGAAACTTCCTCCATTAATAATTGAATTTTTTTGCAAACCAATATACCTTAGGGGGTAAATAGGATGTCAGTAAAAACTATGCCGATTGCAGATATCGTTAAGAAAGTGCTGAATAAGGAAGAGCTGTTCCTACTGGATGTACGGACAGAGGACGCATTCCATGATTGGAAAATCGAAAGTGACAGCTTCACTTATGTGAACGTGCCTTACTTTGATCTGCTCGATGGCGTCGAGTCTATTACCGATCAGTTACCGAATGATAAAGAGATTGCCGTCGTTTGTGCCAAAGGCGGCTCCTCTGAAATGGTGGCAGAACTGATTAGTGAGGCAGGATATGAAAACGTATATTCCGTCGAGGGTGGAATGAAAGCGTGGAGTGAGCACCTGGAGCCGGTAAAAGTCGGTGATTTGAGTGACGGAGGATCTGTCTATCAATTCATACGCATCGGTAAAGGCTGCCTGTCTTATATGGTCGTTTCTAAAGGCGAAGCCGTTGTCATCGACGCGACAAGAATGACCGACGTGTACAAAGACTTTGCAGAAGAAAACAATTGGAAGATCACACACATCCTGGACACTCACCTGCATGCCGATCATATATCCGGCGGCAGACAACTTGCTGAAGAAACAGGCGCTTCCTACTGGCTTCCACCCGAAGATGCTGCCGAAGTAACATTTGAATACAACGCGCTGCAGGACCAAACGAAGATTCAGGCCGGAAATGCAAAGATCGATGTGCATGCGCTCTATTCCCCTGGTCATACGAAAGGCTCCACGTCCTTCGTTGTCGATGATCGTTACTTGATGACGGGAGATATTTTATTCATCGATTCGATTGGAAGACCGGACCTTGCCGGAAAAGCAGAAGACTGGGTAGCGGACCTTAGAGAGACACTTTATACACGCTATAAGGAACTATCTGCCGAGCTGCTTGTTCTGCCTGCCCACTTCATGACGATGGAGGAGTGGAATGAAGATCATACGATTGCTCGAAAACTGGGAGCACTATTCCAGGAGAATCATGGTTTAAACATCGAAGACGTTAGTGAATTCCGTAAACTTGTCACAGAGAACCTTCCACCACAGCCGAATGCTTATCAGCAGATCCGGGAAACGAACATGGGTAAAATCCGCCCGGATAAGGAGGAACAGCGCGAAATGGAAGTGGGACCGAACCGCTGTGCAGTAAGGTAACCATCAGACGACCCGATAAAACTACTGGAGGTATGAAATCATGAACGTAACCAAAGTATTAGATGCTAAAGGCCTGGCATGCCCAATGCCGATTGTCAAAACGAAGAAAGCGATGAACGATATAGAATCAGGAGAAATACTGGAAATCCATGCAACAGATAAAGGCGCAGAGAGCGATTTAACTGCATGGGCTAAATCCGGAGGACACACCCTTCTCGACCATCAGGAAAACGACGGTGTCTTCAAATTTTGGATTCAAAAAGCATAACAACAGCAAAAGGGAACCGTCCATTCGGTTCCCTTTTTAAGGAGGTACAAGACACATGGAATTTGGATTTATTCTTACTATATTTGCTATCGGATTTGTGGGTTCCTACATCTCCGGGATGCTCGGGATCGGCGGCGCGATTATCAACTACCCGATGCTGCTCTATATACCGGCCTTCATCGGCGTCGGTTCGTTTACGGCATACGAAGTATCAGGAATCAGTGCGATCCAGGTCTTCTTCGCAACGATCGGTGGTGTGTGGGCCTATCGAAAAGGCGGGCATCTTAATAAACCACTGATCTTATACATGGGGGGCAGTGTATTAATCGGTAGTTTTATCGGCGGATACGGCTCTCAATTCATGCCGGAGAACGGCATCAACATCGTTTACGGAATTCTTGCCCTTATTGCAACCATCATGATGTTCATCCCTAAGAAAAGGACCGATGAAACACCCGTGAATCTTGTGACGTTCCACAAGCCTGCCGCTTCCCTGCTTGCCTTCCTCGTTGGTATTGGAGCTGGTATTGTAGGAGCCGGAGGAGCTTTCCTGCTCGTACCGATAATGCTCGTCGTCTTGAAAATACCGACAAGGATGACCATCGCCTCCTCTCTCGCGATCACTTTGATCTCATCGATCGGTGCAACCATCGGGAAAGTGACAACGGGACAATTCGATTATCTGCCTGCTTTTATTCTTATCCTGGCAAGCTTGATCGCTGCGCCGTTGGGAGCGAAGTCAGGACAGAAAATGAATACGAACGTTCTCCAAACCATACTCGCTGTCCTTATACTTGGCACAACCATTAAAATCTGGTTCGATATCTTTTAACTTATCTAAAAAAACCACCATTCCTGATCTGGAATGGTGGTTTTTCTTTTATTAAGCTGCTTCCTCTTGCTCTTCTTCCGGATTCACCATTTCTGTTTCATCCAGATAACGAAGCAAGTCTCCGTATATGATAGAATCGGATGTTTCTAATTCTTCCTGCGCAGCATCGAAACCAGTGTCACACGCTCCATTTTCTACAGTTTCTCCTGTTTCACGGTCATAGCAGGCACCTTGAATACCTACATATTCTTCATCAGCAAAGTTTCCATCACGTGTGATCATAAGCTGACGGCGGTCCTCGTCCAATAAATCATGGCCGAACTGGATCGGGTTATCATCTTCGATTCCAAGCAGGTTGGTGATGGTCGGACGCAG
>NZ_ANPF01000059.1:0-9385 GCF_000328325.1 Halobacillus sp. BAB-2008
CTTCCGGAAGAGGTGTTTCCGGCAAAGCGACTGCAAGAGCTACCGCAGCAAGAATCGAATCGACCGCAAAGGCCAAATCAGCAAGTTCCACTTTTAAAACCGTTGCCCAGAAACCTTTACCCCGCTGATTCTCAACGGCGACGACCTCTTCTTCTTCCTCTTTTCCACGCTCTCTCCATTTATCAAATAAGTGCTTTCCTGATATGAATAACAGATATGCAGCTCCAAGCGCCTGTACCTGCCACACATCCACAAGAAAGGAAATGACGAACAAGGAACCAAATCTAAGTATGAATGCACCAGCCAATCCGTAAAACAGCGCCTTCTTCCGTTTTTCCTCCGGCAGGTGTTTGACCATGATTGCCAACACCAGCGCATTATCTGCTGCCAATATACCTTCCAATCCGACTAAAACAATTAATACCCAGCCATACTCGATCAATAATTGAGCATCCACTATTCTGTCTCCTTTTCCATTAAAAATAGTCCCGGCCACTGTGGTGGACAGGACTATAAATAAATAGACCTTTACCACAGTGGGTAAAGGTCTCGCTAACAACGAACGTTGCCAATAAAGCCGGGGATCCATCCCGAAATGACGACTTTATTGTATAAGCTACTCCCCTTTAAGGAACGCTGAATCTATTCCTATCATAGCACGCGACCTTCGAAAGTCAACGGCTTTCACCCACTTTTTTACAACCTTAGTATGGAGCATAGGACTAAGCTTATACAAAAGGATTAAATGAGCGTTTGATGAACAGGACAGCAGTCGTCATTCCCCTGCCTTCTCTTCAAATAACCGGGAGATTTCTACAATGGTACGGGTTGCTTTCTCCATGCTTTCCAAGGAAATGTACTCGTATTTGCCGTGGAAGTTCTCCCCGCCTGTGAAAATGTTCGGAGTCGGCAGCCCCATGTAGGATAATTGGGAACCATCCGTTCCGCCGCGGATCGGTTTGACTAGTGGTTCGATTTCCAAATTCTCCATCGCCTCGTAGGCAATATCGACGATGTGCTTCACAGGAGCAATCTTCTCGCCCATATTATAATACTGATCATTGATTTCCAGGGAAACGCGGTGCTTTCCGTATGCGTCTTCCAATTCAGCAGCCAATCGTTTCAGGTTTTGTTTCCTGTTTTCAAACTCTGCTTTATCATGATCACGGATCAAATAGTTAAGTACCGCCTCCTCCACATCGCCTTTGAACGTATGCAGATGATAAAAACCTTCATATTCTTCGGTATGTTCCGGCGCTTCGTTCTGAGGGAGCTGCTGCTGGAATTCCACAGCCAGTTTCAGCGCGTTTACCATTTTCCCTTTAGCCGTGCCCGGATGCACGCTGTGACCATGGAACGTCACGCGGGCAGCTGCGGCATTAAAGCTTTCATATTGCAGCTCTCCTACTGGACCGCCGTCTACGGTATAAGCATAGGAAGCTGCAAACCTGCCGACATCAAACTTATGGGGTCCCCGTCCGATTTCTTCATCCGGTGTGAATGCGACGCGGATTTCTCCGTGCTTTATTTCCGGATGCTGAATCAAATAATCCATCGCGGTCATGATTTCCGTAATTCCGGCTTTATTATCAGCGCCAAGTAATGTCGTGCCATCTGTGGTGATGAGCGTCTCTCCTTTATATGTAGCAAGTTCAGGAAATTCATCCGGTGTAAGGGCTGTACTTTCGTTCAGTTGAACCGGTCCTCCCTCATATTTAATGATCTGTGGATTTACTCCTTCACCTGTAAAATCAGTAGCTGTGTCGATGTGAGCAAGAAAGCCGATTGTCGGTACTTCCTTCTTTGTGTTTGCAGGCAGTGTAGCCATCACATACGCATGCTCATCTATGGTTACATCCTCCATCCCGATGGCTTTCAATTCCTCCACCAACTGACGTGCCAAATCCCATTGCCCGTCGGTGGATGGTGTCTGACTGCTTTCCTCATTGGATTGAGTATTCATCTTCACATAAGAAATGAAACGTTCTAACAATTCCTTCTGCATATCGGTATCCTCCTTCTAGTGTTCTATACCAAGTGTAGCGATTTCAAGCTCCTAAAGTAAGTGTACTGCTTCACGTCATTTTTTGGTATTCTTATTATATAAAACAAACATCCTTCCAAAAAAACTTTCCATAAAGGTGTGTGTGTCCTTGATACATAAGCGTTGGTTCCAAGCCCTTGTGGCTGCCGTTTTAGTCGTATTACTCATTCTTCTGCTGCATGAAATCAGTTTTTTCTTTGAACCTGTCCTGACATATATCGGTGCAATCGCCGTACCGCTGATCGGAGGAGGGATTCTTTTCTATATATCACGTCCAATTATGCACTTCCTTGAGAAGAACCGCATCCCTCGTGTACTGGCAATTATCATTGTCTTCGCGTTATTCCTGTTTATCGGGTTTCTGATCAGCCGCTTCATCGCTCCGATCGCTCAGGAGCAGTTTACCAGGCTGATCGATAACATTCCTGCAATGGCAAATGCGGTCAGTGATGCTGTCACCTACTGGCAGCAGAATCAGGATATTATTCCGGATGAATTCAATGACACCATCTCAGGATTTGCCGAGAACCTGGAGTCTTATGTTCAAAACGCATCGATGATCATCATCAACTTCATCAGCCAGCTCATCGGTTTTGTGTTTGCTCTCGTATTGATTCCATTCTTCCTTTTCTTCATGTTGAAGGACGGAGATAAGCTCGTACCATTTATTACTCAATTCTTGCCTGAGAAAACAGCTGAAAGCTTCCGTAAACTTTCGGGATCAGTAGACCGGACCTTGAATTCCTTTATTCTCGGGCAGCTTACCGTGAGTATCGTCGTCGGGCTGCTTCTGTTGATCGGCTACTTAATTATAGGGCTGAAATATTCTTTGACACTCTCCTTGTTTGCAATGGCAATGAACGTCATTCCGTTCGTCGGACCATTTCTAGCGGTCATCCCGGCTATTCTGGTTGCCTTTTTCCAGGACCCGATGCTTGCCGTATGGGTAGCTGTCATTACCGTTATCGCCCAACAGCTGGAAGGCAACTTCGTATCTCCTAACGTGATGGGTAAAGCATTAAGCATCCATCCGCTGACAATCATCACACTGATCCTGGCTGCCGGAAGCCTGGCCGGTTTCATCGGGTTATTGTTCGCGATTCCTGCCTATGCCGTCATTAAAACAGTCATCAGCCACTTCTATCATGAGTGGATAGAACGAAAGTCAGAGACAACTTAAGATTCCAGTGAAGCCTGTCGTGCTCTGTGCATGACGGGTTTCCTTTTTGACAGAAAGAGAGGACCATTAAAATGACACATTCTACACAACAGAAGCTATGGACGCTGCCATTCATTTTCCTGATCATTGCCAACCTGTTCACATTCATGAGTTTTCAAATGCTTCTCCCTAACTTACCTCCATACATAGAATCCATTGGTGGAACCAGCCTTCAGGTAGGACTTATCACGACGACCTTCGCCTTTGCTGCAATCATCATCCGGCCGTTCATCGGTCATATGCTCATGACAAGGCCGCGCAAGGTACTCGTCATGGTCGGATCCGTATCCTTACTGATCATGACCGTATTGTACCCGGTCACTCAGGTGGTCGTCGCACTCCTGATCATCCGATTCATCCACGGAATCGCCTGGGGGTGGTCCACCACCGTCAACGGTACCGCCGCCGTCGATCTCGTACCAAGGCGCAGGGTCGGGGAAGGCATGGGCTATTTCGGACTGTCCGTTACAGTCGGTATGATTATGGCACCCAGTATCGGTATCTTCCTTTATCAGAACTACTCTTTCGATCTCCTCGTGTGGATTTCTGCGGGGCTTGGAGTCATTGCTATCATCCTGTTTGCCTTCACGTCTTTTGTCACACCGGCGCAGGTCTATGAAAATCAAAAAAACCCTCCGAAATTCTCCTTCGTCGGGTCGCTTGTCGAGAAAAAGAGCTGGTATCCAGCGCTTGTCACCATCCTAAACACCTTCGGATACGGTTCTGTCATTACTTATATTGTCATCTTCGGGAATGAGCAGGGACTCAGTGGTACGTTCTTGTTTTATTTCTTTAATGCATTATTCGCCACCCTGTCGCGTCCAATCACCGGAAGGTATTTCGATAAACACGGACCTTGGAAGCTGATTATCGTTTGTTCCGGCCTGTCTTTCATCGCCATGTGGCTCCTTGCATTATCCAACTCGAACGTGGACTTGATCATCGCCGGTTCGTTGTTTGGACTAGGCTACGGCTCCATGATGCCCGCCCTGCAGGCATGGGTTATATCAAAAACGACGACCGAGCGCAGCGGAATCGCCAACGGCATGTATTATTCATCCATCGATTTAGGAATCGGGGCAAGTGCCTTCCTGCTTGGATTCGTTTATCAGTTTGTAGAGACGGCTACCTTATTTAAACTGTCCAGCTTTTTGTTCCTCGTCGTTATGATTCTTACTTTCCTAGACCAACGAAAACAAACGAAACCGTGGCAGGCACCAAGATAGAACAAACAAATGCGGAGGACTGCTGTCCTCCGCATTTTTCAATTCAAAAAGTATAGACGATCGAATCCCCTGCGTGCTTGTATCCGATCCGTTTATATATCGAGTTCGATGTGGGATTGGCCATATCCGTGTAGAGAGAACAGAATCGGTATCCGCTCCGCAAGAGCTTATCCGTTAAGTGCCAGACAGCTTTAGATGCATATCCGTTACGCTTGAATACATCCGGTGTGTACACAGCGTTAATGGTCGCTCCATTCTTCGTCGCTCTTGCTCTTGCCGCCATGGAAACCGGTTCTCCATCTACTTTCCATAAATAGATTTTACGTTCCTCCACCATTTCCGCTGCCAATACTTCTGCACGCTCAGAAATGTTCTTCTCGCCCGTTTCTATACCAAATTGATACATCCATGCCTGCAGAAGCGGCAGATCAGATTCCACAGCCGGCACAAGTTCCCCCGGAGCATCCGCAATGGGTTGCAGATCATCCAGACGATAAATCCCCTGCTCCATATGCAGGGACCCTTTCAATCCTGAAACGTTTTCCCATTCTTCTACAAACCATTGAACAGCACGGCGATCTCCAAGCACGCCGGGAACCTCATAGTTCCCACCATGCAAATAATCGACCAGCTGTTTTATGAAAGGTTTCTCCATGACCTCTGTTGAAGGAAGAATCCATAAGTGCGGCGGTGTCCGGAGTACTGCATAAACCGGATTTTCTCTTTCTATGACTGTAAGCATATGACAGACCTGATCTGTACCCGTCCGCTTCCTATCTTCAAGGAGGCCAAGCGGCAGATTATTTTGAGCTTCCCCATGCATCAACAGCCCCTCTACTTGATTCAAAAAAGTGACCGGGTCTGTTTCTTTTCGTACAACCATTCCTCTTCCCCCTTTTCTTCTTTCATTGTTTTTTGTTAAAATTCTGAATATGGATAGTTCTTCTATTATACGTCCCGACTAATCATCCAGCAACAACGGAAAGGAGCATGTATGATGACTAAAAAAGAAATACAAGATCAAATCACATTCCTTAAATCCGACTATATCCGTATCCAGGGGGATCTTGATAAACTGGAAGCTGCCGGCGGCAATGTCCGTAATGCCGAAAAGCAGCTGGAGAGGATGGAAGCAGAGCTTAAAGAACTGAACACTAAACTGAAACAGGCAGAAACAACTAAATAAATACAACGAAACAAATGCAAAAAGGTGGAGGGTGTAACCCTCCACCTTTTTGCTCTTATTAGTCTTCCTTCTGTTTTTCTTGTTCTTTCCTCTGGTCTTCCAATCGTTCCTGAATCTTCTCGAACTCTTTGCTCGGAGGCATCAAGGAGACGATGATATCCCCATTCTCCGGACGATATTCCATGTCAGGAGTAAAGAAGTCCACTTTCCCCGTCGGACGCTTCACGAAAAGGAGCATGGCATGCTCATCCACATTGTCCCGATAGTTATCAAACGTGTATTGGTCCGTGATAGTGGTCTTACGGAACACATATCCGTTTTCCACCCGAGCATTCATTTCTTCCCATGATGCACCTTCTTCGAACAACACACGCCCGCCGATGGTATGGACTAGGCTTTCCAGATTATCCCCTTCTGCATTGCTCAAGCTCAACTGAAAGCAGTTGTTCCTCCCGAATTCCGGAACAAATGTCGTACAGACCAGCGCATTATAAGAATCCATCTCCGATGCAGCAATTAAATACTCATACGGCGTCATATCTAAATAATATTCCGTCTGTTCGGACAGGATTTCGCCGTGATACGATTCGATCCCCCGAGATCTTGCACGGGAAAGTTTCTGCCAGGAGGAGTCTGTCAGAAGAACCGGAATTTTCAGCTCTTCCAGCACCTTGGCGAGACCTGTAGTAAACGCACTTCCACCAGCAATGAGAACGCCGGGAGGCCCTTCCATAGACAAGCCAAGTTTCTTTGCAAGCCATCCAATGGAGAACCCGTGAGCCACTACCGTTGTAAATACCAGCGCAAACGTAAGGGAAATGAGAATCGAAGCATCTTCAAAACCTGCATCCAATAAAACGCTGGCAAAGTAACTTGCAACGGTCAAAGCAACGATTCCCCTTGGAGCAATCCATCCCACTAACAGTTTTTCAGATTTGGACAACCCCGTTCCTGCTGTAGACAGGAAAATCGACAACGGCCGGACAACGAACAACATCAAAATAACGAATCCGATAATTTGCAGATTAAATATTTCAAGCAGCGTATCTACCGTTAAAGAAGCCGTCAACATGACAAAGATTGTCGATATTAACAGCAGGGAAATATTCTCTTTGAAATGCCGCATATCTGCAATGGATGATATGTGCATATTGGCAAGAGTCATCCCCATAGCCGTCACGGATAGAAGCCCTGTTTCA
Organism: Halobacillus sp. BAB-2008; assembly: GCF_000328325.1. Taxonomy (NCBI): domain Bacteria; kingdom Bacillati; phylum Bacillota; class Bacilli; order Caryophanales; family Bacillaceae; genus Halobacillus; species Halobacillus sp. BAB-2008. Next base: position 6,875 of record NZ_ANPF01000059.1, read on the forward strand.
TGCATGATCTCATCAGCGATGGTAAAGCATGCAATAACGATCGTGAAGACGACTGGTGATTTCAGAAATTCCGGTACATAACCGGTTTCAAACATCCACCCTGTCCCTTTCCCACATACCCAGCCGAGAAAGACAGCGAATGCGGAAGCTGCAAAGAATAGAAGAAGAGATGTAGGGCTCGCACTTTCCTCCATAAAGAACACGATGAATTCGAATGCAAAGACTGCGAGCAGTGCCCCGATCGGATCCACGATAATTCCTTCCCACTTGAGAATCTTTGCCGGTCTGGGTTTTAATTTCGCCTGCCTGAGCAATGGCAGGATGACGGTTGGTCCTGTTACGATAAATAACCCGCCGATCGTGAAAGCGACTGCCCACGATAGTCCGGCAACATAGTGGGCTGCCAGAGAACCTAAGATCCAGCTCAGGAAGGCTCCTAATGTAACAATTCGAAACACCGGCTTTCCAAGCCCCTTCACTTCTTTGAAGTCAAGGTTCAAACTTCCTTCAAAAAGAATGACAGCTACCGCCAAAGAGATAATCGGACTGTACAACTCACCAAAATCCTGTTCCGGATTCATTAACCCGAATACCGGACCTGCAAGCAGCCCCGCAATCGACATAACGACGATGGCTGGAAGGCGAAACCTCCAAGCCACCCATTGGGAACCGATACCTAGAAAACCTATTAACATGAATTGAAGTAACAGCGAATCCACCATAGAATAAACTCCTTTATATTATGAATGTGTATATGTACCTTTTTTTCTTATTTTTATATAGAACACATTCTATCGACCTCCCCCTCGTCTGTAAACCAAGAAGGGGCGCTCCCTAAATCCTTCCTGAATATAGGAAAATCATACCGCCATGGAAATCATAACCTTTTAAATTTTCTAATAAATCGTTGACATAATTTTTTGAAATTGATAGTATTACTCCGGTGAATGAAGAAAATTGATTGTTTTTGTCGAAAAATTCGTTTAAAGTACCATAGTGTGCCTCGCTCTTGCCGTGGATAAGAGCGGTTTTTTTACGCAAAATATAGAGACATCTAAGAGGAGGAGCAAGTTTATGAAAGCAAAAGATACCATTGTGATCGGGTTTACTTTGTTTGCTCTATTTTTCGGTGCCGGAAACTTAATATACCCCATTTCCTTAGGGTTTGAATCAGGTACTTCTTATATTCCCGCAATCATTGGTTTCGTAATCACCGGGGTAGGCCTGCCTATAGTCACAATTGCAGCCATTTCACTCGTTAAGAATGGAGCCGTCCAGCTCGCAGGTAGACTGCACCCTACATTCGGTCTGTTGTTCACCTCTATGGTTTATCTTGTGATCGGTCCATTTTTCGCTATTCCAAGAGCTGCCAACGTAGCTTTCGAAACAGGAGTCGCTCCATTTACGAATGGTGCTTCTTATGCCTTGTTGGTGTTCACCGTTATATTCTTTTCCTTGGTCTACATCGTTGCCCGAAACCCATCCAAGCTGGTGGACCGTGTGGGACAGATCTTGACACCCATGCTTTTCCTGGCAATTTTAGGATTAGTTATCGGCAGCTTTTTCTTATTGGATGGTCCCATACAACCGCCTGAACCAAAGTATGCAGAGCAGCCTTTTTTCTCCGGTTTTGTTGAAGGTTATTTAACGATGGATGCTATCGCTTCGCTTGCTTTCGGTTTGATTGTCGTGTCATCCTTCCGCGAGCGCGGCGTAACGAAACCGAGGGAAATTACTTATCGTACATTGAAAGCCGGACTGGTGACAGCCATTGGTTTAATCGCTGTGTACGTTTCCATTGGATGGATTGGTGCCCGGATGGCTACAGAAGGAACGTATGAGAACGGAAGTGCCATTCTTTCCGGCGCTGCTACCATTATGTTTGGAGATCTTGGTACCATCCTGCTCGGTGTCATTGTAGGACTTGCATGTTTCACGACATGTGTCGGATTAAACGTTGCCTGCGCACAGTTCTTCTCCAACCGGATCAAAGGATTGTCTTATACACAGATCAACCTGCTCGTTACGCTGCTCAGCTTTGCGATTGCTAATATCGGACTGAATCAAATTATTGCCTATTCTGTTCCTGTACTTGTTTTCGTTTACCCGATTACTATCGTTCTAGTCGCTCTTACCTTCATGGGAAAACTGTTCCAGCACTCCCCTTATGTGTACAGAGGTGCTGTTCTATTTACAGCTATTATCGGACTGTATGACGGACTGAAAGCTTTTGGGACGGACGTTTCTCTGCTGGAACCCATCATCAGCCATCTGCCGTTTTACGATTTCAGTTTGGCCTGGATCGTGCCGGCAATTGTCGGAGGATTAATCGGGTTGATCATTCATTCGATTAAAGGACAACCGAACCACAAGGAAAGCTACCAGAATTAACAGCTTACTTAAAATCCTCTTCATACAGAAGAGGGATTTTTTCTTTATTATTGATGCAGAAGCGTGACGCTTACTTTCGACATCAAGCTCTGCCCGCCTCCACGATATACTCCTTGGAGA